>NZ_BDGM02000023.1:0-49936 GCF_001748485.2 Tepidibacillus sp. HK-1
GACTGTTAGTATAATCATAAATAGAGCATGGAACAGGCTCGATAGCTAAGTAAATTTCGTACCGTTAGGTGCGATTACCTTAGAAGCCCCCACCTCTAAGCGAAGCGTAGGTGGCGGGTAGTTCACTTGAATTCGTTCCTCGTTATAAAATTTTATAGAATCACTTAACAGCTTCCGCCATTTCTCAAGCAAATTTTCTTCATGTTCGCATTATCCAAACAATTCCCTTTTCCCCATAAAAAATCCCTCCTAAGTCAACAGTACAACCCTTTTCTGTCTACCATAGAGGGATCATATCAAAAAATAATCAGTCCTTTTCTTATTTCTATCGTTCACTTTTTCTTTTTATTCATACTTTGCATCATCTTATTCATTTGATTTAATTGTTTTTGGTTCAAATTTACACCCATCTGTCTAGCCATTTGTTGAATTTGCTTATTATCCATTGACATATTTTTCATCTGTTTACGTAAATAATATACTCCGCCAGCAAATCCTGCTATACCACCTACAATAAATGTAACAATTGGAATTACGATATCCATGATGACTTCTCCTTTAACATATAATCTCCCTTACTATCTTAACGGAAAATCGTGATGCTGAACAGTGGCAGATTTTAGCCATTTCTATTTTGCTAATTCATAGATCGCTTGCGCATAAATCGCTGTTGCTTTCAATAAATCCTCTATTTCGATATATTCATCCTTTTGGTGAGCTGTTTCGACTTTCCCGGGAAATAAGGGACCAAATGCTACACCAACTTGTAATGCTCTAGCATAAGTACCGCCTCCGATAGAAAGAAGCGTGGCTTCCTCCCCTATCTGTTCCTTGTATACCTTTTGCAATGTCTTGACCAAAGGATGATTTTTGTCGACATGGTGCGGTTTAGAATTGTCGATATTTGTAATGGTAATTCCCCATAGTATACCATTTCCTTCTATTTTACGAATCATTTGTTCGTATAGAGTCGTTACAGGATAACGAACATTTAAAGTAATCGTAGCTTTATCCTTTTCCATTTTTAAAATACCAGGGTTTACGGTTAAGTCACCTGTTATTTCATCTTCATAGTTAATCCCTAGTTTTTTTCCATCATAATCTCGATATAAAACCTGGTCTGCCCACTTCATCCAAGGATCAATATGAAGCCATCGCTCGACTCTCATTAGAAAGTGAATCAGTTCTAACCCTGCGTTTACCCCCTTATCTGGTTCCATGCCATGAGCAGAAACTCCAGCTAATGTAAGGGTTATATTCTCACCATTTAACGATACATCTCCATGATGTGGATATTCTTTTAAAAACTGTTCAAAGGAAGATTGAATTTGTTCAAGCTGCTCTGTCATCCCGTGAATCACAACGTTTGCCAGATCTGGAACCATATTAGGTCGTTTGCCTGATACAAAAGATTGAACAAATGCCTTTTGGCTATTCACTCTTTCTTGATGTTTAGCTTCTAAGGTAATATCAGCAATTCCTTTTTCAGCAATAATGATCGGAAAATCTGCATCGGGAGCAAACCCCATTGCAGGCATTTCTTCTCGTTCAAAATAATAATGAACTCCTCGCCAATGCGATTCTTCGTCTGTTCCAAAAATAATTCTAACTCTTTTATTTAAGTTTAAGTTAAGGTCTTTTACAATTTTTGCAGCGTAAATAGTGGCCATTGTTGGCCCTTTGTCATCAATAGCACCCCTTGCGAAAATTTTACCATCTCTTACTTCTGCAGCATATGGAGGAGTAGTCCAACCATCCCCTTCAGGAACCACATCAACATGACAAAGAATCCCAATGATTTCATTCCCTTGGCCAATTTCTGCGTGGCCAGCATAACCATCAAGATTTTTGACATTCATTCCTGAAGCTTCACATGTATCTAACGCATATTCTAATGCCTCTTTAATTCCTTTTCCAAAAGGAGCATTTTCATTTTTCTCTTCTTCATTTAATACACTTTTGATCTTTAAAAATTCCTGGGTGTCTCTTATCAGATCTTCTTTTCTAAGTTCCACTTCTTTTAACCAATCAATCATCATTTCCATCCCTCACTATCAAACCGATTTTGTTTGCATCTTCAACTACTTTCGCAAGTTGGTTACGGATATCTTCTAATTTGTCTATATTTTCAGTCTCATTCATATATTGATTAGCTTTTTCAATCAGGTCTTGGTTCTCAGAAATAGCTCCTAGCAAATATATCATTTGAATTAAATTTTGGATTTCGCGATATAAGTTAAAATAAAGCTGAGCTTGAATAATTTCACCACGAATTTCAAACATTTCACTATCCAACTTTGCAGAAGCCACCGCTGCTTGTGTCAACCTCAATTGGATATGTTCAGGTATCTTCCCATCATATTTATAACTGAGGGAATGTTCGATAGTAGCCCAGAAGTTCATTGCCATCGTTCTTAATTGAAATTCAACATAGACCTCGATTGGTCCATTGATTGTAATCACTTCATAGGCTACGATAACATGATAGCTTCGGTATCCGCTTTTTTTAGGATATCGAATGTAATCCTTCTTTTCAACAATTCTCATATCACTACGTTGTTCAATCATTTGTACAACTGTATCAATATCATCGACAAATTGAGAGATAATCCGTATTCCAGCGATATCCCTAATATGTTCTGAAATTTCTTGATCAACCGGCATATTAAGGATCTTTGCTTTACTTAAGATACTGTTTACCGTTTTTACTCGACCGAAAACAAACTCGATAGGTGAATGTATTTTCCTTTTTCGATATTCTTTTTTTAAATGGATAAATTTAACCACTAATTCGCCAACTGCTTGCTCATAAGGAATAAAAAAATGACTCCATTGTTCTTCATTCACTGAAATTTCCTCCATTATAAAACCTCATATATATCTTTTTCTACATTTACCTTGATTATCCTTTATAAAAACAAGTACGATATTCAAAGAGTAAAGATTGCATTTTTTTCATACCTTATGTATGATTTCATAGGAAGATCTTTGATGTGAAGGTGAGGATTATACATGATAGAAACAAATGAAAAAGAAATTATGCAAGAAATAGATAAAAAAGAGGGTTTTGTGCTTGTCTTGTTTTCTACCCCTTTCTGAGGAAAGTGTGAAATCGCGGAGCGATTTCTAGAAGAAGTTTTACCTCAATTGCCTGAGTTCCCTGCTTTTAAATGCAATGTGAACTTTTCACCAAATATTGTGGAAAAATATCAGGTTTCAGCGGCTCCATCCTTTAAACTATTTGTTGATGGTGAAGTCGTTCAAACCTTATTCGGCATGAGATCACCTGATGATCTTTACTACACCCTAAAAAATTATGTGAAAAAAGAAGAAAACTACGAAGATATTTGGAGTACATTGTTTGCTGAAGCTGAAGAAAATAATGAGGAAGAAAACGGAAATGAAGATAAGTAATCGAGAAGGAGTAGATGACAAGGAAGCCATGTATGTGTTTGACCGCGGGTATGTTGACTATGAACGTTTTGATCGAATGACAGATGATGGTTACTTCTTTGTATCAATGCTAAAGAAAAATGCCGTCATACGAGAAATCGAAAGTTGTACTCTTCCCGAAGGTAGCAAGGAGCATATTTTCCCTAGCTAAGATTCTTTCGAGTAAGCTACTGGTCTTATGTCAAGATTTCGGACAAGTTAAAAGTAGATATAATTTCAGTTTAGTAAATTAACACACTAAAGCATTTTCGAAATCATAAGGTGACAGCATACCACAATATTCATGAATTCTGACTGTATTATAAAAGCTCTCTATGTACTCAAATATTAGTTCATGTGCATGCCTAGTATCTTTGATGACATAACGATTCAACCATTCACGTTTTATTAAAGCATGAAACGATTCAATACATGCATTGTCCCATGGGTTACCTTTATTTGAATAGCTGTGTATGAATTGTGCTGCTGGTGTAGCTTCAATATAGCTTTTAGATACATATTGGCTTCCTCGATCACTATGAATAATAACTGGTTGACTTAGCTTTCGGCTTGCTTTTGCTTTCTCAATGGCTTTTATTACATGTTCTGTTGATAAGCTATTAGATACATGCCAACCTATGATTTTTCGTGAAAATAAATCCATTACGCTCGTAAGATATACAAAACCCGATAGGGTGTGTATATAGGTTATGTCAGTCACCCAGACGGTATTAGGTGCCACTGGCTTAAAATCTCTATCAAGAATATTTTTTAACTTATTATCAAAATCAGGATCAATAGTTGTTCTAATATAAGGTCGAACCTAAATAGCTTTAATATTTTCTTCACGCATATAGTTACCAACCGTTTTTTCTGCTATTACATGACCTCTTGACTGAAGTATAGACGTTATTTTAGGTGCTCCATATATCTGATGGGACTCATTATAAATTTGTATAATTTCCGCTTTTACCTGTTGCTTCCTTTTTTCTTGGTTGGATGGTATTCTTTTAACCCAACTGTAATATCCTGATGAAGAAACGCCCAATAGTTTGAGCACACTGTTAACAGAAATCTTGCGCTCCTCCGATACTAACTTTGTTTCTGTATAAATAGATTCTGTTAATTGTTCAGTATGCCTATAGCCTTTTTTAAGATGTCTAACGCATCCTTTGAATCTTTTAATTCTTTCTTTAAACGAGCAATTTCTTTCTCAGCGTCTGAGCTATAATTACCTGATCCTCTGTGATTAACGGTACCATTGTTTGTATTAGCATTTAATACCCACTTACTTATTGCAGATTTACTAACTTTTAGATCTCCTGCTACTTGTTCTAGGCTTTTGCCTGATGAATGATAATAGTTTACAGCATCCTGCTTAAATTCAGCACTGTATTGTTTCTTTTGATTTCCCATTAAACATTTCCCCCTGGTTCAGTTATATTTATTTTATACTAAACTTAGGAAAAATCTCTATTTAAGTTGTCCTATTTTTATTCTAGCATCACTCTCCGACTTCTCGCTATGCGTCCGGTATGCACTTCGGGGGTTCCTTATAACATCCGTTTCTGAAACTGCCGCGCGTTCTTTGAAGCGGCGGGCGCGGCACGACCGCTTCGACTTTATTTACCCACTCGTCCTGCAAGTGCATTGGTTTCAGACATGACGAGATCTCCGTGGGTCACATCGTCATCTTCCGTACCATGCCGTCCGCACACACCTTGGTGCGATGGGTGGACTAGAACGCCTTCGTCTCCATAGTACAGACTCGACCTTGCCCCATCTTTGGCCGACCGGTTCGCAATTCGGGCACCCCCGTTTCACTACGGCCTGGTACTTCTCCTCAAGCCCTTCAGACTCTGCCTCGCTACAGACGCCCTGCCCTCCGGCAACAAAATTGCCGGCCCCCGAGGCATTACCCCCGGGTTTGGATATGAGCCCCCTAGTCCGAGGCTCAGCGGGACTTTAACCCGCCTGATGATCGTGCTGCCACGCACGCACTATGGCTTCGGCTGACTTCTGACAGTTCAGTCATGCATCACTACATGGGTTACTATTTCAAATTTAACTTCCATAGTGTATCTGTCAGATCTCCCAGGTAAGAGCGCAAACTTTCACTCCATATATCTATCTGCTACATCTACTCTCCTTGTTTCGGGTAGTGATTGGGCTTTGTTTTGTTATGCAAACTCACCAACAAGGATAAGTCTCAAATGTAGTTCGTGTGCCTCAGACCAGAGTTTTGCCGCTGACTACCTTCAGATTCCATCTCACGATAGACATCCTTGTCTTAGACTAACGGTTGGCACTACCAGCCTCCGTATCGGACTTTCACCGACAAGTTTGCGCCCATGCTGCTGGGCGCACATAAAAAAAGCTGCTCGTTTGAACAGCATTTTGAAGAAAATTTTTATCCACCTGCTATAGGGATAAGTAATTTAATCATATCCTTGTCTTTTAATATTTCAGTACCCTTACTAAATGTTTCGTTTAAAATTACTAATGCATCATTATCCCACTTTACACCATGTGCTTGGAGAAATTCTTTAACCGTAATATTTTCATCTATCATATGTTCACCATTAAAATGCTTCAAATAGGGAATGTTAGATTTTACTTTAACGGTCATTACTTTCTACTCCTATTGATTCTACTTCCTCTTGTGGTACATCAAATACCGTCTTACTTGCTTCGTTCATTTCATAATATAAATATTCTGGTAATCTATCATGTGCTTTTGTAAATCCAGCTTTTCTATTAAAATCATGCTCTATTCTTAGCGTTTCACTAGCTATATTTTTGAGCTTGGTATCAGTCATTTTCTCACCTGTATATGCTGTAATTAAATCGGCCAAAAGTTCAAATCTACCCTGAACAGCACCTGCACTGAAATAACACATTCCAAGAGCATCAAACAATGTATTTACCTGTTGTGCTAGCTTTGATGTCTTTACTTGACCTTCCGGTGAGTGATGATCTACCTGAGCACGAATAGTTTGCCCCGCTGTATGGTCTGCTCCCATTGGTGATGTTGCAAAAGTAACTCCCAAGCTTTTCACACCCCTAGGGTCATAGGCAGGGAATGATTGTCCTTTTACAGTTGGGACACGGTAAGCTCCATAAAGCTTACCTGCTAGCTCTGCTCCACCACCGATTATTCTTCCTAATGGACTACCTTCTTTAATTTCTTTAACTGCATTTAAGACTGATTCAGCATCCCCAAAGGAAAGAATATTTTGTGACATTAATACTCCTAAGGTTGCTCCTGTTTCTATTGTATCTGCGCCATATTCATTAATTAATCTATTAATTTCAGCAATATCATCTAAGTCACCTATTCCTAGATTGGAGCCTAGCAGTCCTATATTCTCGTATTCTACTGGTGATGTTACCCGTTTCCCTGCTTTATTTGCATATACATTTGAACAACGAATGATACATCCAGGCATACATGCATGTGTAGGAGTACCTTCGCCACCACGTTCTAAAATGGTTTCTCTTAACTTTTCACCAGAAATGTTATCTGCTAGCTCAAATGAACCTGTGGAAAAGTTCCTTGTAGGTAATGCTCCCAAAGCATTGGTTGTTTTTACTAATCCAGCTGTTCCTAATTCAGGGAATATCTTTGCAGTACCAGGTGTTTCCATTAACCATTTATGATAGGTTTTGAGTGCGGTTTTAAATTGCTCTTTATCCTTTGGTTTATTTCTTTCTACTCCTTCAGCATCTAAAACAATTGCTTTTATACCTTTTGACCCTGCAACTGCCCCAAGACCACCTCTACCATTAAACCTTGTGGGTTCTTTTTCTTTATCCTGACCTGCAATTGCTGCTATATTCATCTTCTTTTCACCAGTTATACCAATTAGAAATACAGCGATATGCTTACCATATGTATTTCTCAAAATATCTACAGCTTCACTTAACTCCTTACCAAGAATAGGAGTTGCATCATCAAATGTAACACCATCCTTTGAAATATAGACTATTTTAAAATCATCCCTTACATCCTCAAAAACAAGTGCACGTATTCCAAGCTTACCCATAAATAATCCAGATTCGCCACCTGCGTTACTTTCTTTTATTCCCCCTGTTAGTGGGCTTTTTGCTCCAATAGAATATCGGTCTGAGCTTGATGCTCCAGAGCCTGTAAGATAGCCATTGGCAAAAATCAACTTGTTAAAGGAACCTAACGGATGGCAAGAAGGTGGAACCTCATCGTGTACGATTTTTGATGTTAAACCCCTTCCTCCTAAACCTTTATATGCCATTGTTTTGTCTTCTGAAACAGTTAAATTCTTCATATTAATACGTAGTATCTTCATCTTTCTACCCCTTCAAGTTTATATAGTCTCTCGGAAATTAATTTTCCGCATTAGCTCTAGTCTTTCGACTAGGGCTTTTTAATTGCTTCACCCCCAAAACAGGGATGAGAACAAATTTTTCTCTTAACAAACATGCATTCCCCTAATAATTGAATTAAGGCTTTTTTTAATCACTTAAAAGGGGGAATAATTATGCTTGCAGACATTCGTACTCATGAATCTTATCTAAACTTTGTGGTTAAACAGTTAGACATACTGTTCAAGAACAAAACATTTTTAAAGGATTTCTACTTTGAACCAATTGTTTGGTGTTCGTTGGTAAATCTAACTGATGCCGCTGCACTGCTTAAACATCGATACTCAACTAATCCTAGAGGAAGGAAACCACGGAATCCTTGTGATATGCTCCGTAGTTTATTATTTATGCATTATCAACACGAAACTAGCTTAGATCGATGGGTGTTTACCTTAAAAACAACTCCCGTTTTCGTCATTCTTAGTGATTTTTCTCAAGACAATGTTCCTAATATTGGTACGTTTTATGACTTTTTTAAACGGAATTTCACCCTTATTCAAAAAGGAGCAGCAATAACTACTCCTAATTTTTATGTGAAATTTAGATTATAGAGTTTATACTTATTATTAAGGAATAATTTACTATTTAGCTTGTAGCCCTAACTCTGTAATTAACTCTGCATACACGTTGTCCTGTTGGTTCACGAATTCGCGAGTGGCTTGAGGATTCTTGTAACGAACAGATGAACCAGCGTTCTTCATGAATTCAATAAATTTCTCTGACTCAGTAGCTTTTTTGATTGCCTTTGTTAAAACCTCAATTCGGTCAGCTGGTGTCCCCTTAGGTGCTAGTATTACACGGACTGTCTCAAATGAAACATCATATCCGAGTTCTTTTAAAGTAGGTACATCTGAAAGAGCATCAACACGTTCTTCAGCGGTTACCATCAGAAGACGAACCTTACCAGCATCACGCTGAGCCTTAAATTCTGAAGGTGAAGCATAGGCCGCATCTAGCGTACCAGAGGCTAAGTCAGTAACAGCACCAGCTGCTCCGTCACCGAATGGAATTAAATTAAATTTAACCTTTGCAGCTTTACCAGTCACTGCTGCAGCCAAGTAGTTATTTCCCCCTACAGCTGTAGTACCAACATTGATTTTTTTTCCACTTTTTGCTGCGTCTATTATGTCTTGGAAAGTTTTATAAGGAGAATTCGGAGCTACTGCTAAAGCATAAGCCTCAGCCTGAGCCATACCAACAGTTTCAAAATCCTTTGATGAATATTCTGACCTTCCCATAGGTTTTAAAGCTGATAGTGAAGAGGTAATAACCAAAATAGTGTAACCATCTGGTTTAGATTTGGCAAGCTCTGCTAATCCTTTTACTCCAGATCCACCTGCTATGTTAACTGGATTTACTTTAACACCTAAATCCTCTTCCATTAGGTTGGCTAAAAGTCGGCCTGTTAAATCTGAACCTCCACCAGGACTATACGGAATAATAAAGGTAATAGGTCCCTCAGGAAATTTACTTTTCTTTGCTGCTGGACTTTCTTGCTTATCTTGTTTTAGAGTCTCGTCTTTCGCTGTTTGTGTACTGCAACCAGACATTAAAATTGCTAGTACTAGTAAACTAATTAAAGTAAACTTAAAAACTAAACTACGCTTTTTCATACTTACCCCCCTAATTAATTTTATTTATTTGTTATCTCGCGTTATCCTTTCATGGCAATACTATTTCCCCCACTATTTTTAGACTTGCGAATTTTAGATATATAAGGCAAAACCAAGGATAACACAGTTAACATAAGAATTAATAATGCTACTGGTCGTTGAAGAAAGTATAACCAATCGCCATCGGATATAAGAATAGTTCTGCGAAGACTAGATTCAGCAATTGGAGCTAATATGAGACCTAATACCATTGGTGCAATAGGAAATCCACCTCTGCGCAATGCAAAGCCAATAACACCAAATACTAGCATTAAACCAACATCAAACAAACTGTTGTTCACCGCATAAGAACCAACAATACTAAAGGTTGCAATTGCAGGTAGTAGAACACCAGTAGGTAAGGTTAACAGACGGGCGAAAAATGGTGCTCCTCCCAATCCAATAATAAGCATAAAGACGTTTGCAATAGCCATACCTATAAAAATGGTGTATATCAAATCTAAAGAATTTTTAAATAACAATGGACCAGGAACAACATTATGCATCATAAATGCACCCATTAATATAGCCGTTGTAGAATTCCCTGGAATCCCCATCGTTAACATCGGAATTAGGCTTCCACCAGTTACAGCGTTGTTTGCTGATTCGGGAGCTACAATTCCTTTGGGATTTCCTTTGCCAAATGAATCAGGATCTTTCGCTCTGGACTTTGTATCGTTATAAGCCAATAAGGATGCAACCGAGGCACCTTCTCCTGGTATGGCTCCAACAAGAATACCCAACCCTGATCCCTTAAGTATGGTAGGCATGAGACCACTTAATTCACGTTTAGATGGTAACAATCCCTTTAATTTTTGGGTAATCACAACTGTTGATTCCATATGGAGCGTCTTATTTAATACTTCGCTCATTCCGAATAGACCAATCATCATTGGTACAAAGGCTAGTCCTAATTCTAGCTCTAACCAGCCAAAGGTAAAGCGAGGGATACTTGTTACAGAGTCGACTCCAATCATCGCAATCAAAATACCCAGAAGCCCACTCACTGTTCCTTTTATCATTGATTCCTTAGAAGCACTAACAATAGCAGCAAGACCAAATATGGCTAACATAAAGAATTCTGGACTTCCAAACTTACTAGTTACCAGTCCTAGTATTGGTGCACCTACCGCTAAAGCAATTGTTGACAAAAACCCACCAATAAAAGATGCTATAGTAGCGAGCCCAATAGCCTTGCCTGCCTCTCCCTTTTCAGCCATAGCATTTCCGTCAAAAGCTGTAACCACTGCAGCTGGTGTACCGGGGATACCAGTAAGTATAGCTGAAATAGATCCGCCATAAATAGCACCATTATAAACACCTAGTAGTAGCATTAGTCCTAAGTTTAAAGGAGCATTGAACGTAAATGGTAAAAGTACAGCAATAGCCATTGTGGCTGTAAGTCCTGGAAGAGCACCAACAAGGACACCAAGGGCTACTCCGATGAACAAATAAAGCATTCCCTGTATATTTAAAATAGTTTCAAGAGCCAGCATTAAATCATTCACTTATATTCAACTCCTTTCTTCTAAAATAGAGTAAAAGTTGGCAGTGGTACCCCAAGTAAAGACCCAAAGAGTAAATATATTACTGCGGTAAGAATAACTGATAATGCAATAGCTAACTTCCAATTTACATTCAAAGTCTTCGACATGCTTAGTAGAAAGATAGAGGTCGCAATGGAATAACCAAGATGATTTATGATAAGTGCGTAACCAAAAATAATTACTACCACCAAAAGAAAGGTTTTATTTTTGAACCAAATTCCCCCTTGAACTTCAGACTTTATATGAACATTGTTCCACCCTTTAAAAATCAAGACGATACCGCTAAAAGCTAAGAGAATACCTACGATAATTGGAAACACGTGTGGTCCTAATGAACCTGGATATTCGAGTAAATCCTTAAATCTTAAAGATTCTATGATTACATAAATACTAATTATCACGAATAATACTCCACTCACTATATCGCTTTTTACCTTCTGATTTGTCCTCAAGGTTTCCCCTCCTTTACAATTTAATAAAGAGCTCCAAGAGATAGCTGATCGCCTATTTCGTTTAAAGCCGTAATCGTCTGGTTGCTTAGGTATAGACCTTTAGCTAGCTGTTCTTTTTCCTTCAAAGCCTCTATTTGTCCTGGAAGGAAAATTTCTTGCACTCTCTCCGCTTTTGGTCCTTCCTTTATAATCTTTTCAAAAATAGTCATCCTCGAAGTAAGCTCCTCAATTGGTAATAGAGTTCCTGCATCTATAACGACAAAGGAATGGCCAACCCTTTGTTCCACAGAAAGTGATCCCGTAGACCCACCAACCATCTGCTCTATTCCTGTTAAAAAACCAGCTCCTGATAACACACCACTTAATAATTCTACAGCTACCGCTAAAGCGTAACCCTTTACTCCCCCTAAAGGTGAAAGACTACCAGCTAACGCTTCTTTTGGGTCTGTAGTAGGATTTCCTTCTTTATCAAGCGCCCAACCAAGGGGAATAGATCGTCCTTCTTTCTCAGCCTCACGAATTTTACCACGAGCCGCCAAACTAGTTGCCATGTCAATTATTATTGGGTCTCCTTGTGGATTAGGAAATGCCAATGAAAGTGGGTTAGTTCCTAAAACCGGTTTTGATCCACCCCATGCAGCCATTGCTGGAGGTGCATTACTTACAGCAACTGCCACCATTCCTTTAGAAGCAGCGATTCGAGTATAATAGGATGCCATCCCAAAGTGGTTTGAGTTTCTTACAAAAACGGTACTAATACCTTCACGTTTTGCAGCATCTATACTTTGATTTATAGCATCCATTGCAGCTACCTGCCCCATACCTCCATCGGCATCTAAAACTGTTAAAGCTGGTCTTTCAATAATTGCTCGTATATTAGGATTTGGATTAATTGCTCCCCCTTTGATACGCTTAACATATGTTGGTACTCGAGACATACCATGTGATGGAACACCTCTTAGATCTGCAAACAACAGATTATCTACTACTACTTCAGCATCATTCTCTGGTAATCCAAGTGCTTTAAATATTCCGCTTGCATATTGAGCTACCTTACCAACCAGTATGTGAGGCATGTTTGTCACCATCTTCTTTTTTTGGATCGTAATTAAGGTAATAATCAATAACATCTCCGTAAAGCGCCGGCTGCTCTAAGCCAAATACTTTCCGCCCGTCACGTTCTGCACACCATTTCATCCGATTTAATACACCACTTGTAACTAAAGGTTCAATCCCAAATTCCCCCATCATTGAAACAACTTCCTCCACTTCATGAACCCTTCGTTCAGCATGAATCGCGTTTCCAGTAATATAACGATTTGCCGCGGCTAAGAAGCTTTGTTGTGATAGGGTGTGCTCGATTGACTCAAGAACTTTTCTATCAACATTCATACTTTGTGCAACGAGAACTGTTTCTACTAAAAGCGCCTCCAGACCTTTTGTAAAGATTGAACGACATAACTTTATGGCAGAAGCCTCACCCGCTTTATCAGAAATCACCTCAATCTGCATACCTAATTGTGTTAAAGCTGTATATACTTTTGGCGGAATATGACCACTAGCCATCATTGGAACTTTGTGACCAAGAAGCTTAACTGGTCCAGTAATAGCAATATCGCAAAATGTTGCACCTTTCGATAAAACCATTTCAGCAATTTTCTTTTTTACTTCAGGATGTGCAGCACTTACATCTAGATATGTATGATTTGTAGTTAGATGGGGGACTATTTGAGATGCGGCATCCAATGTAAAGGCTGCAGGAACAGCTCCAAAAATAACATCACATTGGCTTGCAACATTGGCAGGAGAACCTAAAAGCTCTATATTTACTTCATTAGCTCGCTCCTTAATTTTTGATGAGAACATAGGGTTATCCATAGCAACATCATAAGCAGCAATTTTCCCCTTTAATTGCGGTGCAATTCCTTTCATGAACTGATAGGCAACCTCACCAAAACCTATAAACCCTATATTTAAATCTCTACTCATAATTTTTCCCTCTCCAATTGTCATAATTATCAGAATAATATTGTTAAAAAATTTTGTAATTTAATTATTTCTTTTGTATCTATTCTTTTTTGTATATACACTTTTTTGTATATACATAAGAAAAATTGTAATTCTACTTATAATATTTATAATTTTCTAATAATTCAAAATTATTATACAGCCCTTTTTTAATAAAATCCAATTAGTATTTAGTTAATCAATTTATAATCTTTTACTTATGTTTAATAACAATAAGACTTATTTTCTTCCTCATTTAAATAATGAATAAATCGCCAAAGGGTTTTATTAAAATTAATGTAACTATTTAGAGTCAGTTATAATAGGAATTGTTAATATTTCCTTTAAGTTACCTTCTACATTTAGTATTGCATCCTTAACTCTTGTGGCGTTGTCTTTTCCTAGAAGTGAATCAGTTAGTTGATGAAATTTTTGCGTAAGTTCATCCGAAGATAGTGGGTTTTCCGGCATACCACGAGGCAAATCAATTCTCACTGTCTCGGTACTGTCATCTTGCAATTTAACCGTTAACACTGCGGACCTTAATTTAGGGAAATTATCTGTTATTTCCTTGCTTTCTGAAATCGTAACTTTTTTTGCAAATTCAATAATATCTTTATCTTTTAAACCCTTTTCCACATCGTTTATATTGCAGCTTCCCCTATGTAATGCCAGACTTACCAAAAACGGAATACTAAACTCTCCTTGATGTAATGTGGTTGGGTTTTGACGAGAAAGAACGGCAGCAGCCTTGTAAGTATTAACTAAGATACTATTAACTTCTTCGGGTCTAATCCCCTTGTTCCTAAGTTCTAATGCTGCATCAATTGCTGAAAACGAATGTCCACAAGCAGCATAAGGTTTGAAATACACGGCTTCCATTTCAAATCTTTTTCCTAAATCCTTTGTTATTTCCTCTATTCGTGCATCATCTGTATAAGCTTTAAAAAAACCTTCTTCCCCTTCTAAAATTGTTGTTGGTCCAGAAAAACCTTTTTGAGCCATTACAGCTGCCAAAACTCCTGCCATCGCGGCATGACCTGCATGGAGATGTTTAGTAGGTGCCATCCCATTTAAAAACTCAAACACTCCTCCAGACATGGAACCAGCAATACCTAAGGCCCACGCAAACTGCTCTGCATTTAGACCTAGCACTTTTGCCGCTCCTGCAGCTGCACCAAATACACCAACAGTCCCTGTAGAGTGAAAACCACGATATCGATGGGAAGGGTTAATAGCTCGACCAATTCTCCCAGCAGCTTCATATCCTATAAGAACAGCTAGACGAAGATCCTCCAGTGATGCTTCTGTTAATTCTGCTATTACTAAACAGGCAGGTAATACTGTAGCACCAGGATGATAACCAGTAGCATAACGGTGAGAATCATCCAAATCTAAACCGTGTGCAGCCACTCCATTTACAAGAGCTGCCCAGACTGGCGAAAAACCATTACCTTTTCCAACAATGGTACAATTTCCTTTACTCCCCAATACATCAATCGTTTCTAGCATGAGTCTGTAAGATGAAGCATGAACCGATCCAGCAAACATTGCCCCTAATGTATCAAGGATTGCTAGACCTGTTTTCTCCCAAACAAAGGTAGGAACATCTTCCTTTGTTAAAGAAGCCAAAGCTTCCGCTAAAATAACTGTGTGACCATTAGTAAGCATAATTAATACCCCCATTTACATTCTATAAAGAAACTAATTTAATCTATTAAAGAATAATAGTGATTAAAATGATACTTGTTACACTAATAATTACAGAAGCGATTAGCCCCAACATCATAGGCTTCAATCCTGCACTTTTAATTTTCTCAATATCAACACCTAGTCCAATTGCAGCCATTGCCATAATAATTAAGAACTTTCCAATGAAGGTTAATTCAGACAATGCAGATTTCGGCAATAGACCAAATGTATTTACTAATGCCATCGCAAGGAATCCAAAGATAAACCAAGGAACAGCATTTAATATATTCTTAGTAGTAGTGCTGCTATCATCGTTTTGTCCTTTTATCATAGCTATTCCAACAATCAATAATGATAATGGTAATAAGAATAGAGTTCTAGTTAGCTTTACAATTGTTGCTATATTTCCTGCTTCATCACTATATGAAAATCCTACTGCCACAACAGAAGATGTATCATGTACTGCGGTTCCAGCCCAAGTACCAAACATTTGGTCTGAGATCTGAAAGGTATGACCTATAAATGGATAAATAATTAATGCAATAATATTGAACAAGAAAATAGTAGAAACTGCATAAGCTACCTGCTCTTCCTTAGCTTTAATTAATGGTGAAGTAACCGCTATAGCGGTACTACCACAAATTGCAGTTCCTATCGCTATTAAAGAAGACAGTTTAGTATCTAGCTTTAGCAACCTTCCAATTGGAATAATTAAGGCAAGAGATAACACTATGGTAACCACAATGATTAACATTGCTTTACCACCAACATTCATAATTTCAGTTATACTTAGTCCAGCACCAATCAATACAATCGCGTATTTCAAAATCTTTTTGGTAGAATATTTAATACCAGAATCTAAATATGATTCTACTCCTACTAAATTTTTCAAGACTGCTCCAATAACAATTGCAAAAAACGCACCACCTATTAAGGGAAAGGTCTTACCTAATAAATAGGATATTGATGCTATAAGATAAACAACTGCCAAACCTGGAATGTATTTTTTTACACCTTCTAATTTTCTTGAAGAAATATTAGCATTTCTAACCTTTATTTGAGACATGTTTAACTTCCCCCTTTGGGCTTCAAATTTTTAATAGTTACATTGCTTTTTATAAAAGTATTGCGCCATTCCACTATAGGAATAGCGCATACTTACAGCGACTAATCAATATTTTATTTTAATTCACTTGCTTCTATTACACCCGCATCTACTAATGCTTGATCAACACGTTTTGCAAGTGCATCATCTACATCAATAATTGGTAATCTTGGAACACCTACATTCCAACCTGTACGACGCATCATATACTTAATAGTTGAAGGAATTGGGCCCCAATGGCAAGCCATTATAACTGGGAATACCTTGTAGAATAATTTACGTGCAGCTTCAATGTCTCCTGATTCCCAAAGGCGCTGAACCTCCACCAATTGAGGAGCAATAATATTACCTGAAAAACTGATAGAGCCTGGTGCTCCCATTGATAACACCATTAGTAAATCAAACTCACCACGGGACCAAACATGCATTTTTTGTCCAAAACGTCTAAAAGTTTCTGGCACCTGTGCTGGGTCTGCTTGTTTAAACCCAATAATCTGAGGATACTCCTCTGAAAGACGTTCAACTAACTCAATTGGAACCTGCACAGATGTTCTATCAGGATTGTTATACATAACGATAGGAAAACCAGGTACTGCATCTAAAATTGCTTTATAATGCTCATATAAGCCTTTTACATCTGGGCGGCTAAACAAAGGCTGTACAAGATACGCAGCATCTGCACCAATTTCAGCGGCATATTTTGTTAATTCAACAGAATGAGCTGTGTCAGCACGGCCAGGATAAGCAGTAACTAAAACACCTGTTCCTTTACATTCCTCAACCGCTATTTTAAGTAAACGGCGATATTCATCATCCGTTGTTTGCATTACTTGCCCAGTAGCAGCAGCAGGCTGAACATATCCTACGCCAGACTTAATTAACCAACGTAGATGTCTTCTATACTCCTGTTCATTAATAGTACCATCCTCATTAAGAGGTGTAGCGACAACAACACCAATTCCCTTTAATTGTAATTTCATTTTGTATCCTCCTTTAAATTTAATCAGTTAGTACGCAATAATATAAGAAAAATACTTTATACTCATCCACCTTAAAAAATAATTAAGGTGTTAAACTTGGACTCATACCTAAGAGAGGCCAGTATGTAAAAGCTGCAATAACCACTAATATAGACCATACTGGAAGCAGGATGAATCCTATTCGCATTAGTTCTGACTCACTAGTATGTCTCTCTCCCAACATAATTAGGGCCACTGGAGATTGAGCTGGAACTAAATAACCTGACGAACCAGCTACTAAACCTAACATTACTAACCATACAGGGTTCCATCCAATATCACTTCCAACAAGAAGAATAATAGGTAAAATTGTTACTAATAAAGAAAGGAGATTAACAAAAATGATTCTCCCAATAAGGAAAAACAAGATAACCTCTATAACAATTAACCATAATGGAGCATCCTTAATTAAATATAATGCGTATCCAGCTAACCGTTCAGCTAACCCTGTTTCCCTTACAGCATATCCAAGAGCTAATGCACCTCCGAAAAGTAATAATGTTCCCCAAGGAATTACCTTTTTTGTTTCTTCCCAAGAAATACCTCCAACTCCTGGAAGCAATAATAAAACTACTAGAAATAATGTATAAGCATGGATGTTGATATGTAACCAAGGACCCACCATCCAAATAATAAGGGTTATAATTGAAATAGTAATGACTCGCCACTGCTCACCAGATAATGTATTACCTTGTTCTGAATCAATTTCCAAAGACTCCAATTTAACCTTAAACAATTTAAATTTCCATACAATCAATAGCCAAACAGTTAAACCCATCCCAATTCCTAAGGGTGCCATTAACCCCATATATGTTAAGTAATCCATTGTAGTGGGGCCATGTGTTTCCAAATATGCAACTAGATAAAGAGTACCATTTGTGCCCGTTATCACACTTAGCTGTAACGCAAAAACTGACATAACAGCCATTAGAGATACTGACTTTGCGTACTGAGAACCTATAGCACGAATAATACCATTTGCTAATACAACTACCAGACCTGCCCTAGCAACCGCAGTTGGAACAAGAACAGTTACAACAAAGATAGCAATTAACATAACTAGAAATGTTCTTGGGACATTTCCTCCCCCTAAACGAACCACTATTCTAGCCATTCTATCAACCAATCCTGATTTTTCTAATGAAAACCCAAGTATACTTACTGCAAGTAAAAGCCAAATTACGCCAGATGAGAATCCCGAAGTTGCTGTTTCCAAATCTAGTACCCCAAAAATTACAAACAAGGATATAATTCCTAAAGAAACAACAGCTGGAGCAACTATCTCTGTGGTCCATCCAACTATAGAAAGTACCAAAATAGAAGCTGCTAATACTTGTTTTATTGGTAAGTCAAATGAAAGCATAATCAATCCAACCATTAAAGATAGTGCAATGGGTAAGCTCATCCTGAACAGAAACATTATCTCAAAACTCCTGAGCTAACTAGGTTTTTCGCCAATTCCTCCTCGCCCATCTCTATCAAAACATCTTCTATTTCTTTCAATTCCACCAATGGCTTACTATCTACTGTCGCTTGAAGCAACAAAGATATAGCCGTTATTTTAGGATTAGAATCTAGCTTACTTTCCACTACGTTAGTTGTTATTCCACCTTTCTCCAGACGATTAAATAGTTCGTCAACCTCTGGATACTTAGCGCCACCATGGGTAACACTGGTTGGTTTTAATACAGTTGTTGAAGTGACCACTTGCATACCCAAAGTAAAATGCTGAAGAGCAACACGAGTAGCCTCAAGTGCTTCTAAGCCGATAACTAGCTGGCAATCACCACGGGGCACTAAAGGACTTAATAACCCTTCTCCCCAACGAATTTGTGCCATAACCCCCTTACCAGCACGCGCTTCAGGAGAACCAGAAAAATAGACCTGATATCCTCTTTTCTTAGCTACACTGCTTAGAATTTGACCTGTCCAATAAACTGGTTGTTCAGTCGTTCCAGTTACAATTACACTGTAGTTCATTATTGCACCTCCTTAAGGATAGCCTTAATATCATCAGGACGAGCGGTTGAACAATCTCCACAGAACGTACAAATCGCTTCATCAATATATGCTTCTTCTCCGTTCCATCCAAGGGCTGGACAAGCAAATTCATTTACAAAGTTTCTTAGTTTACTAGCATTTTCGGGTACAATCTCAATTCTATTGTAGGCTGGTTCCACTTCATCATAGCGTCCAATTGCAACAACTGCTGTGGGACCATCTATTTCTGCCACTTTTTCGAGAGCCTCTAATACACTCTGTGTGTCACGAGAGTTAACAACTTCAACGGACTTTAATCCAATCGCTCTAAGTGTTGCAGCAATATCCACCTTTGGTGCTTCACCAGTTAAATTCATACCTGAGGTAGGGGTAGGCTGCCAACCTGTTGATTCCATGGTTCCATTATCAGCTACTAAAGTAATAACCCTGTTATTGTTGTGAACTGCACTAACTAAACCATTTAGTGCAAAACCAAATATAGTTCCATCTCCAACAATTGTTAGCGCTGTTGCTGAAGGATCTATACTAGATGCCCCTATGGCCATCCCAATACCAGCCCCCATAGCTGCGTGACTTTTCATTAAAGGTCGAGCCATTGTTGCTGATTCACCAACATCACCCATGAAAACTACCTTACGAGGTGAACGTCGAATAAATTCATACACGGCATAGATTGTTGAACGATGAGGATTACCGGGTCTTGGTGATGGTTTGCGTTGAGGTAGGGACTTTGCAAGTTCAGCTAAATCATCTGGTAATTGTGGTGCACTCCATGATAGTCCTGCTAACTTAGCTATTGAACTTCTTACCTTATCTCCTTTCAATTCTCCAGCCTCTGCTATGTAATTGCCTTTTCGACCGACTAATTCTACAAATATATTCTCCTCATAAGCTATAAGTTTAAGTTTCTCTTCAAGGATAGCCTCCCCTTCTTCTATAATAAGAACCTTATTGTGGCCTGCTAAGAACTTGGCAAGTGATTTCCTTGGAAATGGATTTATGGTAGTTAGCTTAAAAACAGTAACATGGTCAGTAAGCCCTAAAGCATCAATCGCCTCTTTAACTATTACATAAGCATACCCTGCTGCTATAATTCCAAAGAGAGCCTCTCCCAAAGGCCCTTCAACACGGTTAAAGGACCAATTTTCAAACATTTCAGTTACTGCCTCGAGCCTTTTATGAAGTTCAATATGTTTTTCAACTATTGGTCTTGTCTGAAAATGAGTATCATCCCAATAAGGTTCTTTAATTACTGTCTTTTCTGTGTCAAGCTCAACCGGTGCGGCACCATGACATAGCCACTTAACCAATCTAAAATAGACCGGCAGCTTTGCTTTATATGACAATTTATAAGCTTCTTGAATCATTTCATAAGCCTCTTGAGGAGTAGAAGGTTCAATACAAGGAATCTCCGCAGCAATAGGATAAGCTCGAGTGTCTTGCTCACTATGCGAGCTATGCCCATTTGGATCATCCCCTACCACAACTACCAAACCTGGAATACCCATTAGATTTATAGAGAACAATTGGTCTGCAGCATTATTAATCCCAAAATGCTTCATTACAGAAATAGCAGGTACTCCACTCATCGCTGCTCCTGAAGCTGATTCTAGTGCTACTTTTTCATTAACAGCAAATTCTACGTGTGGTTTATCTTCATTTTCATTTGCTAATCGCGCTAAAGTATAAACCACTTCAGTCGTAGGTCCACCCGGAAAACATCCTGCGAACCCTACGCCAGCCTTTAAAGCTCCATATGCTACAGCTTCGTTACCGGTTAATAAAGTAGTGTTCTGATTGTTTTTTACCATTAAGTATGCCTCCTTTTCCATTTATTTGCCGTTAGTCACTAATAGCACCATTTTCTTTATCCCAAAACGCATTTGGTAAAACCTCCAATCATTTTTCTACTCAGAATAAAAAATATATTTAAAATTTTCTGAAATAATTATACAATTGTATTATACTTAACGTCCAATAAATATTTACTATATCGATTTATAACTATTTACTTATACTTTATTGTTGAGTGGGAGGATGAAACGATGCGGTTCGCACAACTTGAAGTTTTTGTTACTATTTATAAACACAATAGTATTACTCGTGCCAGTGAAGATCTTATCGTGACTCAACCTGCTGTTAGTATTCAACTGCGGACATTAGAACAGGATCTTGGTGTTAAACTTTTTGAAAGAGTTGGAAGAAATCTAAGACCAACACCTGCTGGGGAAATGCTTTACAAATACGCTTCAAGTATTATTAATTTAAAAAATGAAGCGAAAACAGATTTAGAACATTTTCGATTAGGTTTATCTGGTCAAGTAGTATTAGGTTTGGCTACAGGAATTGTTTACTGTATTCCAAGCCTTTTAGACTCTTACCAAAATTCACTTTCAAATGTCAAATTGGTTCTAAAAACAGATATTGCAGATCGTATACGCGAGGAAACTGTTGAAGATGAGCTAGATTTTGGATTGATTTGGGGCCCAGTAGCTGATTCTCGCCTTGAGACTCGTCAGCTTTCCCAACATGAATTTGTTATTTTAGTCCCAAATAATCATCCACTAGCACAAGCTGAAGAGGTTAGCGCTGAAGAACTTGGACAATATCCAATGGTATTACCGGTGTCTGGTACTTCCACTAGACATTATGTTGAGGGTATTCTCCGAAGTTTAGGAATTAAACCAAAAATTGCTGTTGAATTGCCAACAACTGACGGAATGAAATGGGCGGTCTCTGCTGGACTAGGAGTAACTCTTATTAGTCTCCCTGCTGCAAGATATGAGATTGCTGCAGGAGTGCTTAAACCATTAAGAATTAAAGGTAAGCGGTTACTTCGACCTATATCATTGATATACAATAAACAACCAAATAATACAGCAGTAATGAGTAGATTTATGGATTATATTGTTAATCATTCTTATTGGAAGACTAATCAAACGATTGATATGTTGGCAAATGATTAAGAAAAACCGGGCATAGCCCGGTCCTTTTTATTTTGGTGATTTAATATCACTTAGTCGATATTCTTTACCTTGTAACCCTTTATAATATTCAGGGTACATTTCTCCCCCACACTCTTCACAAGTAAACATAGGTGGAACCGAAAGGTCTCCATCATCCATTGCGTCAAAATCTTGCACAACTCTTAAAGGTATTTCTTCTACTAATTCACACTGCAAGCAATGGTAAATGACCATTTGCTGCTTTTTTATTTGAGTCAAATTGTTTACTTTCTTTCGTTTTCTCCCTTTTCGCCGATGTTTGGATACTGGTGATAACAGATAATGTTTATGGCAAAATAAAAGTACAGAGTTTTGCAGTAAAAAAGTGCAGAGCCTGAAAAAATAAAAAAAGGCTTGCCAGCTCCCCAAATAACCTCTATTGTTTTGAGTGTCAAATTCGAAACAAATGGAGGTAAAGAAAGGATGCTAGCAATGCCTGAAATCAATTATATCAAACATTTAAGAGAAAACGAAGACCTATCAATCTCAGAAATTAGTAGAAAATAGGTTGTAACTGGAGAACAGCGAAAAAATTTGCAGATGGTGATGTTCTAATCCCAACAATTAAATCCAAGAAACGTGGAATGATGTATGAAAATGGTTATGGGGAAATTGTAGATTACTGGTTAGAGGAGGATATGAGACTTAGGAAAAAAGAGCGAAGAACAAGGAAAAAAATTTATGAACAACTTAGAGATGAATATAACTTTCCTGGTTCATATCGTACTGTATGCGACTACATACAACGTAGAAAACCTCAATTAAAACTCGAAAAAGAGAAGCGTCATGAACATTTAGATCACCCGCCAGGCGAAGCGCAAGTGGACTTTGGGGCAATGACGGTTGTAAAGAATGGAGCATACAAAGATATTGACGTATTAGTTCTAAGTTTTCCATGCAGTAATGCAGGATTTGCTTACCCACTACCTGCCCAAAATACAGAATGTTTTTTAGAAGGGCTTAAGCAGTTATTTCACCAAGCAGGAGGAGTGCCGACATATTTAAGAATGGATAATCTTTCTGCAGCAGTAGTGTCCATAGGAAAAGGAGATAAGCGCGTATATACCGATGCGTTTTTAGCCTTTCAAGCCCATTATGGCTTTGAGGTACAGCCCTGCAATCCAGGACGTGGAAATGAAAAAGGTAATGTAGAGAAAAAAGTAGATTACACAAGAAACAACTTTTTCGTAACAGCTCCCTTAATGGAAAACTTTAAACAATTAGCCGCTTGGTTAGAAGAAAAAATGATACAGGATCGTAAGCGTCTGCATTATGAAAAAGAACTACTGATTGATGAATTATGGGAGAAAGAAAAAACAAAATTAAAAGCTTTACCTTTAAAAGAATATCCAATCTTCACTGTCGATAAAGCTGTAGTTAACAAATATGGAGAAATAACTATCGATAAAGAAAAAGTGTTAATTCCTCATGCTCCAATCAAACAAACATTAATCATAAAAAAAGAATGGAATCAATTCTCTTGCATAACAAGTGATGGTGAAATTATTTACAAGGGACCACGTCCTTACATGAATGAAGCAAGACCCATACCTTGGGAGTTTCTTTTTCATTAGTTTGTTTAATCCAATCATTTAAGCCAAATTGTCAAACGGGAGGGAAGTTAAAAACAACTTCATTTAATTGATCCATCTCACTTTTCAAGAATTCAATTACCCATGTATTTGAAATAATTTTATTTTCTTTATAATTCCCACCTAATACATGACATAACTCTTCAATTATATTAATATTTGGAGTGTTGATTTTCATTTCTCTAATTCTAAAATCACTTAATTGATCTACTACATTAAAATTTCTTTGTAATTCAATTTTGAAAGAAAGTTTCTGATTGGTGTCCAATGATGATAATGAAATAACTTCAAAGCAAACACCTCCATATATTGATAAATCTTCAATGAACTGCTTATGTAGACTCTTTTAGATAACGTCCTGGGTATCCCCAACTCCCTTGAGCTTACAAGGATTTGCTAATGCCTTACCAGACTTGGAAGGCTAATGCAACGACTGACTCGGTTAGTTAAAGGAATGTATCGTTGTTCTACTCACAAATTTCTCCCTCAATAATAAAAAAAACCACAATTAGTTTATTTATTGTGGGTCAATTACAAGATGATTTAGTTCCCTTGCACCATCTTAATTCTGGTACAATACGTCCTCTTTTTGGAAATTCACCTAAACTTCTAGCCTTATCTATTGTGGTATAGTAAAAAGAATGAGCAAAAGCTGGTGAATCTTCATACAGATAAGCAATAATTTTTTCTAAATCACGAGCAGCAGATTCGGACCATACTATTGTTTTAACCATTTTTCTAAACGCTTTTCTACTTCGTCATGAGATATTATATTCCCTTTATCTAAATCATCTAAACCTTCTTTAATTTTCATTTGTACATATAGAGTATACTGTATATCCTCTAATGAAGCATTATCAGGAAGATTATCAATTATTTTCTTCACTTCATCTTTTAACATATAAAACATCTCCTTGAAATTTTAAATAAATTATATCACATTTTTTATCAAGTGAAACTGCTTTAGAAAAAGAACGTTCTCCGACCTTTCACATAACGTTCTCGTATCCCCGACACCTCTGAGCTTACAGGTAATTGCTAATGCCTTGTCACACTTGACAGGCTAACGCAACAACCTACTTGGTTTCATGCATTTTTAAATACTTCAACTTTAGCGTTAGGCATCTTATTCGCCCATAGTCAGGTCGCTGATCAGCCAACGGTCATTGACCTTTTGTACTGTAAGCGTGACCGGGTGCTTGGCAGCAGCTCCGCCGTTAACGAGCTCGACACTGGTGACCTTAATTATTTCTCCGTACACGATATAGTGGTTTGTATCGCCTCTTTCCATCCGCAATATCTCAATCCGGTCAGGCCAATGGCTAGAAACCTCTCTACCAGGTGCACTTTGCGGATCAGCCTGCCATTTTTGCATCAGTTCCGGCGTTACATAATCACTGTAGTTTTCTGCGATGCTTGCAGCGACCAAATCATTGGGAGCCGTGAGGGAAACCATTTGCAGCTTTTTCCCGAATCGTTTCACTAGGGTTTGCACGGCCTGTTCGTCACGTTTATAGTCATTCTTTAACATTTGAATGATTTCGATAAGTTCAGCAAGACTTTCCTGATTCTCAGCAAACTGCCGTACATCACCACCGACAATCCTCTCAGCGTCAGCACGGGTATAGGTGAATTTAAAAGGAGTTGAGGAAAGTAATTTATTATTCCAAGAGCCCATATGAGTGATTTCCTCAGCATTGTTGATCAAACCAAGAAGTAGAATAGAGTTTCTTAAGAACTGTTCCTCGCTTATTTGGACAGAATCATCCTCCAAACTGTAATTGATCTGCACGCCATAGGGAGCTTTAGATGTGAACAGTTCAATCGAATCACGTTTCACTCCTTTCGGCAAAGGCAGAGCATCAATAAGGGCTACAACCTTTGCATTGTCGCCAATATATTGCATTTTATTTTCCAGCAAAGAATTAATGTTATACATAGCCGTGCCGTTCTTACTGGCAAATACCTCTTCGAGTCGTTTTAAGATATCCTTCTGGTTAATAAGATCAAAGCTAAAACTTGGTTTTACGTTGTTATCAATCCAAACCGGAGCGACATGAATGATGTAACGGTACTCCGAAATGCTGTTATTTATATCATCATAATATGAAATCGAATAACGGCTGTTGGATCCACCGCGAGCTTTGCTTAATTCCTTTTTTGGTATGCGCATCTCCTCCACAATTTCCGTTACCTTAGCTATTTCATTTGTATCGGTCAGAATATATTCGTCACCACTGATCTCATCAACAATACGCACCATTGCCGGTACTCTCAGACTGTTTTGGCCTAAAAAAAGAGATTGAGTTTCAGGATGCTCATAAATACTAAATCCTTTAATAGGATTTGAAATCAGAACAACCGCTAAGATTATTACTGCAATAGTTGAAGTAGCAATAACCCAAAATGCTGGCTTTTTATAATTTAAGATGTTTTTTATTCTTGCTATGATATTGCCTTCTCCAAAAGCAAATGGGCTTGGTGAAGGTGTTTTCTTAAATGTTGCTAAGGCAAGTAGAGAGTCGCTGTAGCCAGCGATATTCTCGCTGCCCCTTATTTGCATAACCCGTTCATCACAGGACATTTCCATATCCTTGGTCATAAGGGAGAAGCTCAGCCACATAAGAGGATTAAACCAATGGATTACAAGCGCGAGATAAGCAATTGGCTTGGTCAGATAATCAAGCCGTTTAATATGGGTTTGCTCATGGCACAGGATATATCCTCGCTCCTGCTCTGTAAGGCTTAGTGGCAGATAAATTTTTGGTTTCACCATTCCGAAGACAAAAGGACTGCGAATTAGATCCGTTTCATAAATATTACTCGTAACAAATGTAGCCATACTGATTTGCTTTTTCAGACGTAGGTAAGAGGTCATGGCAGATATGAGTAAAACGGCTATACCTATAAGCCAAATTAGTGTCCCAAGAGTAATCCAAACTTGCATCGGGTTTACGCTTGCTACAGGGATCGCAGTCGGCAACGAGGCGTTTATAGCTGCATTCACGCTGTCAACCCCCGTATTTACTGTAGGTACCTCCATCTTGCCGATATCCTGCATGATGTACTGCGTTGAAGAAGCACCGGTTTGTACGGGCTGGATGAGTCCTAAAAGGCTAAACGACGAGGAAAAACTGAAAGGGAAAATCAGCCGAAATAACACAACACTCCAGAGGGCATAGGAAAACACTTTTGGAGCCTTTTTCAGCAGCAAACGGGCGATCATCACGGCAATAGCCACATAGCTTGCCGTAATGCTCATATTAAGTGTGGAAATAAAGACATCTTCCAAAAAGCTCATTTTTGACCCTCCTTATGGAGATCTATCAGCCGTTTCATCTCCTCGGCTTCATCATCAGAAAGGGTTTTATCATTTAGAAATGCCGCGATAAATTTAGGTAGCGAGCCGCCAAATGATTTTTCAACGATAACCTCGCTTTCATATTTTTGAACCTGCTCACGCTTAATAATAGAAGAAACGATGAAATTCTCATTCTTAAGTATTCCACGGTCACTCAATTTGCGGAGTACGGTGTAGGTTGTGGTTCTTTTCCAACCCAATTTTTCCTGACACAGTTCTATAAGCCTTCGGGTCGTTAGTGGTTCTTCATCCCATACAATACACATAAACTTAAACTCTGCGTCAAACAGCTTATATTGTTCCATATTTTCAATGCCCCCTTCGTTTGTCTATTCCAGTAGACAATATTAATCTATTGAAATAGACAAACTTTGTCAATAGAACAGGGAACATGACATCCATTATGATATTTACCAGGTGTACACACTCACCGGCTATACAGACATGGGAATATTTTGCGGAAATATATATCAGTTACTTACAAATATATACGTTTCTGTATTCCTCATCTGGATGGTCGATTCTGTTAAAATTAGTATCTGTTATACTGATTTCTTCAAAGCCAACTTCTCTAAGAAGATTGATTACTTCAGTTGATGAAAAAGCAATTTCTGTAAATGTGTCTTCAAAACTATCAAATAGCCCATTTTCTTCTTTAAAAAATACCGTAAATGAAGCAGTAGAGATTCCTTTATCTTCATAATGAATAGCTTTTTGGATCATATAATTTCCTTTACTGTCTTTATTAATCTGAATACTATTCCAACGTTCCTTTAAAGCTTTCTGTGTATTACAATCAAATATGAACATTCCATTATTATTTAAATGATTTTTAACTTGGGTAAAAGTTTGTTTCCATTCATCTATTGTAAGAAGGTGGTTTATTGCATCATAAGTACAGGTAATAAGATCGTATTTCTTATTCAAATTAAAATTCCTCATATCCTCATGATAGAAATTTATATCTACGTTTTTCGATTTTGCGTTTTCTCTTGCAAATTCTAGCATATCTATTGAAAAATCAAGTCCTTCTGAGAGAAGACCTTCTGTAACAGCTTTGATAGATAGTACTCCTGTACCACAAGCAATATCAAGGTGATTAGATGGATGGAAATTTTCCTGTTTAAAATAATTTTCCATTTGATCCCACAATTTAAGAGGAAACTGACTCCAACCGAGACGATCATAAAATTTAGCTATTTTCTCATACAAGGTTATTCACCTCTTCAATATATTTCCGATAAAATCCCGTAAATTCACAAAGCCCGGTTATTTCTTTCGTTGTCTGACCGTGTTTTCAATAAATTATTAATCATTTTTCGTTTTCTTAAAATCCTGTTTACGAATTGCGCCTCGTTGTTTTCTCATTTCAAATAAAAGTTCAGTAAACCAGTAATCTATAAAATTGCCCTCTCTTACTAATTGTAATATAACATCCTTGCTTGCTCATTTAACCTTTTGAACTTCTTCATATTGCAGTGTCAATGATTCAATATCTATTTCTCGTTCAACTAGATAATAATCATCAAAACCTTCTTCAAAATTTATAGCAAAAAATGGTCGCTCATTTGACAAATCAATTCTATAACCTATTTCCTCAAACGTTTCTCTCTCAGCTGCTTCTATACTTGAATGATCCATTTTGATGTTTCACTAGTAGAATGGATACGAGATCAGAGACTCGAAAAAATCGTACATTTTTCCCATTCTTACAGGCTTCTATACCAGTAGCGATGGCTAAATGGGTTGTTCCAGTTCCCACACTTCCAAGCATCATGATGTTCTCATTACGTTCCATAAATACCAAGTCTTTTAATTCTTCAAATGATAAAGAATCATTAAACGTTGTTGCTGCTGAGCCTAGTTCATAATCCTCGAATGTCTTCTGTTGGCTGAATCCTGCCTTTTTAATTAATCTGTTAATCTTTGCTGATGCTCGTGCTTGAATCTCCGACTGTAATAATGTTAACAAATATTCTTCCTTAGATTCATCATTCAACTTTGAATACACCTTTGGAATATGCCCTAATCTTAACTGTTTACAGCACTGTTGTATCAATTGATGGCTCATGGGGTTACACCCTCTTTCGACAGTTGGTCATATACATCCAGGTCTGGGTCATAATTTTTAAATATGTTCGGTGTATAATCCTCCTCTATACTTTCCATGGTGGAAACAGGGTGTGTAATTTGATACAAGGTGTGATATAAAACTCCTTCTTGATCTTGCTGGTATACTGATGTTCTCTCAATCGCTTGTGAGATTTGATTGACGCTATAACCCCCATCTATCTATTTAATTAGCCATCCAATCCGTGACTTTCTTTTGTTAAGGTCGGAGATATTCACATAGATTTGTACCGTTGGAGGTAACTGTGAATAAATCCAAGCATAAGTAGCTGCTTTTGGTTTCTTATGTATAATTCAGCTTTCCAATCAATCTCATGCTCCTTAAACGAGTAAGGACGCATAAATTCTCCTAAAATTTTATAATGTTGATCCATCACCTCAACATAATCCCAGTGAATCTTTAATAGCACAGACTTTGTAAGGGTAGGAAGAGGAACCATCCAGTTTCGACGTGTATATCCCACTTTGTTTTCTACGTTTCCCTTTTCATGCCCCTTTCCAGCATTGCAAAATTCATATTGAAATCCATAGTGCATTGCAAACTGTGTAAACTTTTCTGTTGTTTTGCGATCTCTGTAATTCTCTATTTTCACGACGGCTGCAGAGAGATTGTCAAACCATATTTTCCTTGGAACTCCCCCAACAAGCTGCATTAATTGCTGTAATCCAGTTAGAAAGCTTTCTATGTTTTCACTAGGTAATAACCAAATATACGCGGCATTACTGTATGGGAAAGACATGGCTAAGTATTTTATTTGAATGAGTTTTTGGTTATGATTTACCTCTGCTGTACCATAATCGACCTGAGCTTCACCATCAGGATGTTGAAGATCTATAAATTTATCTGTAGTTTTAGTTAACTCTTTCTTTTTCTTTGCAACGTATGCAGTAACGGTACGTATTCCTCCTGTAAAGCCACATTCATCAACTAAACGCTGATAAACTCGGATTTGTGTATGTCTTTGTTTTTTAGGTTTTCTCAAGTCCTCCTCTAACCATGTGTCAATAATCTCTATATAGTCTCCTAAGATTGGATAACGTTTTTTTCTTTCTTTCAAATCTAAGTTCCAATCATCTTTATCTGCATATTTCTTAGCTGTTCTCCAATTAATATTCATTTGTTTAGCAATACTATTAATTGCTAAGTCTTCTCGTTCCCTCAAGTGTTTGATATAATTTTGTTGAGCCATTGCTAGCATCCTTTCTGTTTCCCCCTCATGAAAATATTAGCTGTGTTTCCATGAAAGAGGTTAATAGATTTTGGGATGACTGGCAAGGCTTTTTATTTAGCAGCTTGCTTATTTCTCTATTTTATTCAGCTCATAAGGTTTATCCATCTTTAATTCATAAACAATGAATTCATACGCAACATTCTCGGGATCAAGATTCCCCACTTTAAGTCCTTCATCTACCTCTTTTTAAAGTTTTTTAAGTTCCTCTAAATTACGATTGACTTTTATCCACGTTAGCCCTGGCTCATTTTATATGTCTATGATTTTTTCCGATGTTGTTGTCTGTGTCTGTTCCAAATCGTTCTGACTTTGTTGAATTTCCTCTTGATTATTCGATTGATTTTGAGTTTCTTTTTCATTAGTTTGTTTAATCCAATCATTTAAGCCAAATTGTCAAACGGGATCAAAATTAAAATCCCGTTTAGAACAAGCAAGAAATCCAATTAAAAGACAAAATCTAATAAAGATTTCTGTCACATTTATTTCAGATTGATTGTTTGAACTTTATATCCCTCGTCAGTTTTTACTACAACCATTTCGATTTTTTTTTGATTATATTCGGCTTGGTTATTTTCCATAATAGGTTCTATTACTACAATCGTTCTACTTCTAAACGATTTGATGCCCTTAGTGTAATCTTTTAATTTTTCATAAATCTGTTTTTTTTCTTCAGAAGGCAATCCTTCATTAAAATATTTTTCAAACTCGGTATACTTAAACGGTTCCTGAATAGATCTCATGATTAACCAAGCAGCATCTCCTGGCTCTTTATTTGAAAGTTTTGGTGAACAGGAAGTCAATAACAATAGAAGAAGAATAGTAATAAAACCAAGGTGTTTTTTCACGATTTTACCTCCCCCAAAAAAGGTTATGCTTAAATTATAGCATAACCTTTTTAAAGTTATTATTAGTTTTACATTGGATAAGGTGTTCCTTGTTGAACCCAATCTCCTTCTAGGACTACTTCACCACCAAAAGAATTATCATAAATTATTCTTTTTTGTTCAAATCCATTCACAGCCATATTAGCTAAAGCATTATCATCATGGAAATTCTCCATATATACCCATTGAAGAGGTAAATAGCCGTCAGTTCTGTAATAAGGTGTATATTGAAGCTCTCCTTCTTCAGGCGAGTGTAATTTATATGTCCAATAATCATTGCAATAGGGTTTGACTTTCTAAACCCAGTTAAAACATCAAAATTTTTCACAAAAGTTTTTGCCATTAATTGTTCTTTATAACCTGTTTGGATTGAAAATACATCACTTTCATCCGGCCCAATTGTTAACCATATCAACATTTGCTAATCTACGTTATAATAGTTAAAAATTGCCTAAGTTTAGGAGGTGAATTACTTGGCTCAAGAATATTTTTTGAATGTAAAAAAGAATGACCTCTTCAAAGAAGAGATTTTTGAAAAATATTATTATAAGGTTTACTCAACAGCCTATTACATCACAAAAGATGAATTCATTGCTCAAGATGTCACACAAGAAACCTTTATTAAAGCCTTTAATCAATTTCATACTTTAAAAGACCTTAACAAGGTTGGTCCCTGGTTAGGGAGCATCACGACAAGAACAGCAATTGATTTTCTAAGAAAAATAAAAAAATGGAACGATTTTACGATTAATGACGTCTATATAGATAGAAACCCGTCTAATCCACTAATTTCTCCTGTTGAAAAAATACTTGAAGATCAATACCTAAGAAAACTAATCCAAGAACAAGCATCAAAATTAAAACCTGATTACAGGGAACTATTAATATTAAAATATGACTATGGTCTCAAAGATGAAGAGATTGCGGAAAAATTACACCAAAGTCTCGGAACAGTAAAATCCAAGATTCACCGAGCGAAACAAAAATTAATAGAAAATATTCGAAAGCAAATGAAAGGAAAAGGAAGTGAATTAGGATGACCGATCAAAAAAATGTTAATTTTGATCAATTGATGAAAGAAGTCATTCTTGAGGAAATCGAAAAATGTCCACCTCCACGATTGTCAAAGGAAGAAGCATGGGAAGCGATTCAAAAGAAATTAAGAGAAAATAACAACCCATGGAAAAGATTTTTTCGATCGAAGAAAAAGTCATTGTATACTTCTTCTCTTATTCTTATTCTACTACTTACAGCTATACTAATCCCACAAAACGGTTCAGCATTTAGTAAAGTAACAGAAATCTTTTTTAAGGTGAAAGGGCCAGTAACCCAATTGTTTACAAGGGTCAGTAGTCAAACAGATCAAAAAGGTAAAAATCCCCCTCCTGATTCGGATCAATTTTCTGTTGTTGAAGGTTCCGAAATTGTGAGTGTTCAAATGAGTCTAGAAGAAGCGAAAAAAAATACTGCTTTCCCTATTAAAATACCAAAACAAGTTCCTAGTGAATTTAATTTGATGAATGTAACCGTATTGCAACAGCAAAATGAAAAGAGTGATAACATCTATCTTCATTTTAGGAGTGATACAAGAAGTTTTTCAATTAACGAAATGACGATTGGTGACGGATTTGGCTCAGGTTCGATTGTGGATACTGATGATACAAAAGTGGAAAAAGTGTTATGGTATGATCGGGAAGCTTCATTATTAACATTTAAAAATGGGATTGTGAAACTTTTCTGGGTGGACCAAAATCTTTATTATTCGATTGAAGGCCAATTAACAAAAGAAGAAATCATCCAAATTGCAAAGTCCTTATAAACAGAAGGCGGAAAGATTTTTCCTTCCACCTTTTTTTATATCACTATTTGCTCTGCAATTGTTCGACTAATTTTCTTCTTAATAGTTTTTTTGCAGCGTTTCGAGGGAGTTCGTCTACAAATGTAAAGGAGACGGGAACTTTATATTTTGCAAGTCTTTCTTTACAAAACGAGATCAAATCTGCTTCCGTAACCTCTTGTCCTTCTTTTACTTTCACAAAGGCCACAGGGATTTGTCCCCATTTTGGATCAGATTGACCCACCACTCCGGCTTCTTCAATGGCAGGGTGTTCTAAGATAACCGATTCCACTTCGGCTGGGTAGATATTTTCTCCACCCGATATGATTAAGTCCTTTCTCCGGTCAAGAACAAAGAGGAATCCATCTTGATCAAGATAACCTATATCACCAGTACGTAACCAACCATCATAGATTACTTCGTTTGTCGCTTGTTCATTTCCAAAATAGCCTTTTGTTACATTAAACCCTTTTACAACGATTTCCCCTGCTTCTCCTGCCTTCATTTCCCGATCTCCATCTACAATTTTTATTTGTGATGGGAATAAGGGTTTACCGGCTGAACCCAATTTATCCAACATATACTCTGGTGCAAGGGTAACGATCTGCGAAGCGGTCTCTGTCATTCCATAGGTTTGAAACACAGGAATCGCTAACTGTTTACTTTTGGCAAGTAATGGTTGAGGGATCGACCCGCCTCCTAAAAGGACACAGCGAAGGGACTCCGGATAAGAGGAGTCACCTAAATCCTCGATCATCTGAGAAAGCATGGTACTCACCACGGAAATAAGAGTCACTCGATCTTCTTTTATCGATTGATTCACCTTTTTCGCATCAAACTTTTTATGTAATACGACAGCAATCCCATAGACCACACTTCGAACCAAAATGGATAAACCACTGACATGGAAAAATGGTAGACAAGCTAACCAGCGATCATTCACATCTAATCCTAAATTTAGTGCAGAGCCAATTGCGCTCCACCAATGGTTACCATAGGTTAACATAACTCCCTTTGGTTTTCCTGTAGTACCCGATGTATACAAGATGGTAAAAGTCTGGTTTAAATCAATCTCAGTTTGAATGGCACCTTCAATTAGTTTGGTACGATAAAGTTCTTCTACACGAACTACTGATAATCCCTTACCATTTGGTTCTGGAACTTGCTCCGCATATTCTTGATCAAAAAGTAAATAGTCTACTTTTGCATCTTGCAATTGATAAGCAATTTCTTGTCTGCTTAATCTTGTGTTTAATGGAATCACCACTGCACCCACATAGGTTAAAGCATGAATGATTTCAACCGTATACAGGTCGTTATTTAGCAAGAAGGCCACATGGTCTCCTTTTTTCATGCCTAAACCATACATGCGATAAGCGAGCATTCGTACATTTTGGTGCAATTCAGAAAAGGTCCATGTCTGGCCTTCGATCTGTAATGCGATACGATTAGGGGTAAGCTCAGCTCTTTTATAAAGCCAATTCAACATCTTCTCTTCCATCTTCCTTGGCCTCACTTAATGGCTTATGGAAAACGTGGGAATTGCTTAAAGTCTGGATTTCTTTTTTCTTTAAAAGCATCGCGACCTTCTTTTGCTTCATCGGTCGTGTAGTAAAGAAGGGTTGCATCCCCAGCCAATTGCTGTATTCCAGCTAATCCATCTGTATCAGCATTAAAGGCTGCCTTTAAGAAGCGAAGAGCAGTTGGAGATTTTTCTAGCATTTCTTCACACCATTTAACCGTCTCTTCCTCTAGCTTTTCAAGAGGTACAACTGTGTTGACCAAACCCATTTCTAAAGCCTCTTGAGCGTTATATTGGCGACATAAGAACCAGATTTCTTTTGCTTTTTTATGACCAACGATCCGGGCAAGGTAACCAGCACCATAACCAGCATCAAAACTACCTACTTTAGGTCCTGTTTGTCCGAAGATGGCATTATCTGCGGCAATCGTTAAATCACAAACAACATGTAACACATGGCCACCTCCAATTGCATATCCAGCAACCATTGCAACTACTGGTTTTGGAATGACACGGATCAAACGCTGCAAATCAAGCACATTTAAACGAGGGATTTGATCATCACCTACATAACCACCATGACCACGTACCTTTTGGTCACCACCTGAACAGAATGCTTGATCACCTGCTCCTGTTAAAATGATGACACCGATTTTGGAATCATCCCTGGCATAGGCAAAGGCATCGATCATCTCCATCACTGTTTTTGGACGAAATGCATTTCGCACTTCAGGACGGTTGATCGTAATTTTTGCAATTCCATTGTATGTCTCATACAGAATGTCTTCATATTCTCTTTCTTTTACCCACTCAATAACCATTATAATAATCCTCCTTTGTTTTATGTAATGCTAAATGATTCTTTAAAATATTGATATATTGAGCTGGTTGTTCAAGATGAACGGTATGACCAGCATGTTCAACAATAATATGTTTGCTATCCCTCAATCGATTAACCATTTGCTGCCCAATTCGGCAAAACTTCTCATCCATGTCACCAGTAATGATCAGTACGGGTAGTTCAAGTTGGAGTAAATGCTCCCACCATGACGGTTGTTGACCTGTCCCCATTCCGCGAAGACTATTTGCAAGACCCAATGGATTGTTTTTTAACCGATTTGAACGAATACGTTGTTGTAGATCTAGTGGTAACTGTTTTTGCGTTGAGAAAAGTGGGATATTTTCCCAATAATCTACAAAAGCCTCAATCCCTTTCTCTTCGATAAAATCAGCTAAAATCCTATCCTTGATCCTTCTCTCCTCTCTTTCCTCCTTTGAGTCAATTCCTGGAGATGCACTTTCTAAGATTAAAGAAAAGACGCGATCAGGATACTTGATGGCAAACGTTAACGCCAACCTTCCCCCCATAGAATAACCTAACAGATGTATTTTATCTAGTTTTAGCTCTGTTAAGATTTGAATTAAATCATCGCAAATTTGTTCAATCTCATAGTGATTTGGATCACTAGGACTATCTGATTGCCCATGACCTAAAATATCTACCAGCACCAGTTGATAGAAAGGACTTAGAGCTTGAATCAAAGGTTCCCAGTTTTCCATTGACCCAGTAAATCCATGAAGGAGCATCAAGGTAGGACCTTGTCCAACCACCTTAACATGATAGTAAACCTGGTTAACCTCGATTCTCATCCTGATCAACCTGCACTTTCCATTTTGAAATCTTTTCAGATAAAGAATGCCAAAGCTTCCGATGAAGTTGCTCATTTTCCTGGCGATTCGTAAGGATTTCGATAACATCAAGCCCTACGGTTGAGAGACTTTGATTTACGGCTAGACGGAATTCTTGCCAATCCTTGATTCGCTTATAACGTCCGCCATACATCTTCACCACATGTTCAAATTCCAAATCTAGTGGCGTACCAAACAACAATTCAAAATGCTTCTCTTGTTTGGATTGCGGTAAAAAGGAGAAAATTCCTCCACCATTATTGTTAATTAAGACAATGGTTGCATTTAATTGATGCAGCTTAGCAGCTAGCAATCCATTTAGATCATGATAAAAGGATAGATCGCCAATCACTAAAACTAAAGGAGAACCTGACACAGTTGCTCCTAATGCACTAGAGACAACCCCATCGATTCCATTGGCTCCTCGATTAGCCATCGTTCGTAGTGGCTTATCCGTGTTAGCCAAAAAGGTATCCAAATCTCTAACAGGCATACTATTTCCAACAAAGAGAATTGCATGTTCTGGAAGAAGCTGCTGTAGTTCAATGACGACTTGTCCCTCAAATAAGGATTCCATCTTACCAAAGGTTTGCATATGGAACTGACTGATTTCATTTAATTGCTTCCATTTTGTCCCCCATAATGAAGGTTCTTTTCGTTTTTCTAGATACTCAGCAAGCGAGTAACTAAAACGGATTGGATCAGCATAAATCATTTTGGATGCCATCAGGGTTGGTTCTCGCCAGCCTTGATCTTGATCAATAATGATTTGACGTGCCTCTGAATGGTGTTGTATATACTGTAACAATGCTTTTGAAATCGGCATTGCCCCAAAACGGAGAATCAACTCTGGTTTAAAGCTCGTTTTTACTTCGTCATTGCGTAAAAAGGAATCATAGCTATCGATCACCCATTGCTTGCTATGGCTCCCCGTGCGAAGAGGTGACAATGGATCAGCTAAAATTGGAAACTGAAGCTTATCTGCTAATCGTGTAAGAGCTTGACTAAGTTCAAGGTGATCTTCAGGCCCACAAATAATCAAACCATTCTCAACTTCCTGCAGCTCTTCAGCTAGAAGCTTAAGTTCATCACTGCTTAGTTCTAGATTCCCTTTCGTCACTTTTATGTATGGTTTCCCTTCACTTCTACCCTTTTCCCATAAATCTTGTAAATCTAAGTTGGGAACAAGAGGTTCACGCAAAGGAAAATTAAGATGAACAACTCCCGCTGGCCCATTTGCCGCCATTGCTACTGCTCTTCCAGCCATCGTACGAACATAATGTAACATAGAGAACGTGCTCTCCGGTAAGGCCATATCCACAAACCATTTTGCGTATCTTCCATACAGATGGATTTGGTCAATGGCCTGTGGTGCTCCTACATCCCTTAATTCGTGTGGACGGTCTGCCGTTAAAACCAATAAAGGAATTCTAGATTGATGAGCTTCCACAATCGCTGGCAAATAGTTCGCAGTTGCAGTCCCAGAGGTACAAAGCAGTACGACAGGTTTTCTCATTTCTTTTGCCATCCCTAAAGCAAAGAAACCTGCAGATCGTTCATCAGCATGCATCCATACTTTGATTCTAGAATGCTCTGCCATCAGGATAGCGATTGGTGTAGACCTTGATCCTGGGCTAACTACAGCATCACAAACACCTAACCTTGCTAGCTCGTCAACAAAAGATGCGAGGTAATAAGTCATTGCCTCATTGCTCATTTATTTTACCCCCAATTGCCTTTAACATTGGTCTAAATTTAATCATCGTTTCCTCATATTCACTCTCTGCAATGGAGTCCTGCACAATTCCGCAACCAGCAAACAATGAAGCGAACCTGCCATGAATCATTCCCGAACGAATCGCCACCGCAAATTCACCATTTCCCTCGCGATCAAACCAGCCAATAGGAGCACCGTACCAGCCCCGATCTAAGATCTCTTCTTTTCGAATCAATTCCATAGCTTGACTTCTTGGATACCCACCTAAGGCAGGGGTAGGATGCAACCGCTCCACCATATCTAAGATGGAAGTGGAATCACTATAGCCGACAATCGGGGTATACAGATGTTGAACATCTTTTAATTTATATAATATGGGTTCAGATGGAGTCACTACCTTACTACACCCTTCTTCCATTACAGATCGAATCATTTGTACCACAAGATCATGTTCATAGCGATTTTTACGATCATGTAGTAGTTGTTGGCCTAATTCTACATCTTGTTCAATGGTTTTTCCACGACAGATGGTTCCTGCTAAGCAAGTGGTTAAAAGTTTGTCACCTGCTTTTTTCACCAATCGTTCAGGTGAAGCGCCGAGAAAACATTTTTCCCCGTTCTCTATTGCAAAAAGATAGCTATCTGGTTGTTGCTCACGTAAACGAATTAGGACATGTTCTGCAAAAATAGGTTTAGTTGTCTGAAGTTGTAATTCACGAGCTAAAACAACCTTCTCTAAATCTCCTTGTTGAATGTGCTTTGTTACCTTCCTTACCGAATTCAGCCAAGTTTCAGGGTCTACCTCTTGAATCATTGGCTGTGTCACTTGGTCTCCTTCATTATTCAAGTTTTCATTCTCTTGTAATAATATATTTAATTCATTCCCAAGTTTCTTAGCAAGAAATTCAGGATGACCCTCCTTAGTAACTTGAAGGTTGATTGTTAACCAGCTTTCTCCTTTAATCTGAGTTAACATAAAAGTAGGTAGAAACAGGATTCCCTCTTTAAATTCTTGCCATAAACTTGATTTTGATTTATAAGGATCAAAAGAAAAACCACCAAGCAAAAGCGGGCCTGTTCCTATCCCTTTATTCTCTGAATCATTATTTAATAGAACCTGTTCTAATAATGTTGCCCATTTTTCTTTGACCGACTGAAATGGCCTCGTCTTTTCTGCTTCTATTACATAGGTATGTCCAACCCCTACAATCGACATTTCACCAGCAGAATCCGACCAAAACATTCGTTGTCCAAAAAATAGCGCTGATGCATTCTTAAAGAATTGTAAAGGATCTAGAGATTTTATCTTTTGTACAAATGATAGGATCAAGGGTTGTTCCTTTCGTGTTGCATGCTTTATCCCATCAAAAATCCATTTGGAATATCGATCTTGATTGATTGTGATCATATAAATCACCTCGAAAGAAATGAACCATAGTTCAGTTTAAAATTAAAAAAATGAATCAACGTTCATTATTTTGTTTCCTTTATCATTATATCGATAAATCATCTAATTGAAAAGGATTGACTTCAACAAGTAGAACAATGATAAACTTAAAGAGATCATAAACAAAGAATATTTATATATGTAACAATATTATTGGAGGTGCTAATGATGGATTTGATTAAAGATACGATTCATGAAGCATTAGGAATCGAAATTGTAAAATTGGAACAGGATCAAGTGGTTTTAATGATGCCTATTGGCCCGAATTCAAGGCAGCCATTGGGTTACCTCCATGGTGGTGCGTCCGTTGTTCTTGCCGAATCCGCTGCAAGCATTGGAACGATGCTAAATATTGATCAAGAGAATCAAGCAGCGTTTGGAGTTGAGATCAACGCCAATCATCTTCGTAGCAAAAAAGAAGGAATCATTTATGCGACGGCAACCCCTGTGCATAAGGGAAGAACCATTATGGTTTGGCAAATCGATATTACCGATGAAGAAAATAAAAAAGTTTGTGTTTCCCGATGCACAGTGGCCATTACAACTAAGAGATAATGTATGAAAAAGATAATCCTTATGCCATATTTATGATTTCATTTTCTCTATCTATCTTTTTTCAACCTATCTTTTTTCAACATGTTACACTATAATCATAGTGATAACATTTAAAATAACGAGGTGAAATATGATGAAATACCGTCAGTTACCAGGAAACGATTTTAAAGTGTCTGAAGTAGGGTTTGGGGTCTGGACTGTTGCAACCAAATGGTGGGGTGTGACAGATGAAGAATTGGGAAAGAAACTTTTACGTTCTGCTTATGAAGATTACGGAATCAATTTCTTTGATACAGCAGATGTTTATGGGAATGGACGTGGTGAAACCATCATAGCGGAAGCATTAAAGGATAAACGCCAAAACTTATTTCTTGCTACAAAAGGGGGTTACGATATTTATACGAACCGTGGTGAGAGAACAGGTCACTCTGAACTTCCGCAAGATTGGCGTCCTGAATCGATGCGTCGTTCATTAGAAGAAAGTTTAAAACGACTACAAACTGACTATATTGATCTCTATCAATTACATAATGCAAGAATGAGCACGATTCAAAGTGATCTTGTAATCGAAACACTTGAACGATTTAAAGAGGAAGGGAAAATTCGTTTTTATGGTGTAGCTTTAGGTCCAGATATTGGTTGGGAAGAAGAAGGGCTTGCCGCCATTGAAAAATATGATGTGGTTCATGTGATTAATAATATTTTGGAACAAGATCCTGCAAGGGATTTTTTCCCTCATGCAGACCAACATCAGACTTCCCTGATCGTTAGGGTACCACATGCCTCTGGTCTATTGGATGGAACTTATGATCCTGATAAACACTTTGATAAAAGCGATCACCGTAACCATCGTCCAATCGAATGGATGAAAGCTGGTTTAGAGGTTGTTCGCGAATTGAAACCATTATATCAAGAAACCGATCGGACAATTGGCCAGTTGGCGATTCTCTTTTCCTTAGCTAGACCTTCTGTAAAATCGGTCTTTCCTAATATAACAAATGAACAGAATTTAAAAGAATTTGCCGAGAGCTCAGATAAACAACCACTTACTCAAGAAGAATTGGATCGAATTAAATCCCTCTGGGTCAATGGTTATGCTGAAAGGTTAGCCCAACCTTTTTCCAATAGTAAAAACAAACCTGCTAAACTTGTAGTACAATAAGAAGTAGCCTATAAAGGTATAAGTACCGTCTTTTTTTGCCCACCTAAAAGGTGGGTATTTTTCTTAATTGTCATCAAATCTTTACATTTTCATCAAGTTTAGACATCAAAAAAAGAAAAAAATCAACTATACTTTTAATAGACTTCATTTTTTAAACAGGGGGAGTAATAGATGGAACAAAAATTCTTTGTCACTTGCCTAATGGTGAAAAACGGGGAAATTCTTATGCTTCAGAAGGAAAAAGGTCGCCATATTGGATCATGGCTATTTCCTGGAGGAGAAATCAAAGAACATGAAAGTCCTTTTGATACTGCAAAAAGAGAGATTCAACGAGATACAGGCCTAAGCTTAAATACCCTAGAATTAAGAGGAATTGTTAATTTCATGATGCAGCCAAAGCCAGAGGATGAGGTTTTGGCCAAAACGACCTTATATGTCTTCTATTCAGAAGATTTCAGTGGAGAACAAAAGGAATCAAATAAAGGAAAACTAGAATGGATTCCGTTAAATGAGATTTGGAATCGTCCAGTTGGCAGAAATGATAAACTCTTTATTCCACAAATGTTAGAAAAACAAAAAGTTAGCTTTGCGAGATTTTATCATGATCGAGATAAAACGCTTGTACGTTATCTCATTGATTAATACTACAATCTATTGATACCACAAGAGATGATTTTAAAATCATCCCTTTTTGTTTGAAATAAACGAAGGGGTTTCCCTAGCTTAAATTCCTTTCTTCGTAAAAGTTCTTGATATTCTCCTACTTCTGGCTCTTTAACATATGGCAACTTTTGCAAAGCCTTAATTGAGCGTAGATTTTCTTGATCGACAAAAAATAAAACGACTTCTATATTCATTTCTTCAAAAGTGTCATTTAAGGCCTTTTCTTTCAGTTGTTGATTAAATCCTTTTCCCCAGTCTCTTTTTCTGATCCATGTACCCATTTCTGCTACACGATTATCCTCATCAATCTTTAGAAGAAAAACACCACCAATCATTTCCCCGTTCTGATTCCAAATGGTTCGATGATAGGCTTGCCCTATCCATTCTAACCATTCGATCTGCTTTAGCCATTCTGTATAAGCTTGATAAGAGAACAAGGGGAGATCCAAATATCTTTTAACCTCTTCTTTTTTTAGGTAGTTGTACATATTTACTGCCCATTCCCATTGAAAGGGCTTAAACAGAAGTTGATTTTTAGCTACCACCATTTCTTTTCACCATCAACGATAGATTTTATGCTTTTTTTAGTATAAACCACATAAACCGTATCTTTTCTTTTCGCATAAACTATAAAAAAACATCATGATTGGATTTGTATTATTTATTATAACAATCGTATGTATCTTACCATAAAAGTGTAACGAATTGGAAAAGGAGGGGATATAGTGTCGACTGAAATCGTAGTTTCAGCTGTTGGAGATATTCTAATGTGGAACAGTCAAATTGAAGCAGCTAGAATCCCAAATAAAGGAAGTTATTCATTCGACCATATGTTTACAGAAATCGCACCTTATCTTAAACGTGCAGATCTCACCATTGGCAATCTGGAAACAACGCTTTCAGGAAGGGAAAAAAAATATCAACAAAAAAATGAGAAAACTGGTTATCCCATGTTTAATTGCCCTGATGAATTAGCACCAGCACTGAAAAAAGCAGGCTTTGACGTGATAACAACTGCTAATAATCATTGTATGGATCGCGGTATTAAAGGGTTGAAAAGAACGTTAGACGTTCTTGATCATTTTAATATTGAACATACAGGTACATTTAGAACATACAAAGAATCCAAAAATTTACTGATAAAAACGATCAAGGGGATTAAAATAGGGATCCTCAATTATACGTATGGCACCAATTATATTCCTGTACCGAAGGATCATCCTTGGTTAGTAAATCGGATTCACCTAAAAAAGATCTTAACTGATCTTTACTTAATTAAACCAAAAGTAGATGTAACGATTATTTCTTTACATTTCGGTAGAGAATTTCATCGTTATCCTAGCAAAAAGCAAATAGAAATAACTAACACACTATTAAAACACGGAGCAGACATTATTTTGGGTTCGCATCCCCATGTGATTCAACCCATGATTTTTAAAGACATTACAAGGTTTGATGGAACCACAAAAAAGGGGATCGTGATTAACTCATTAGGGAACTTCATTTCCAAACGAATGTGGAAAAATATCCACACAGAAAGCGGAGTTATCGTAAATATTACTGTTGAAAAAAATGAAAAAGGAGAAACGAATATTAAAAAGATTGATTACGTCCCCACATGGACACAACAGAATCATAAACTTCGCAAAATTCGTTATAGAGTCTTACCTATTGAAAAGTTCTTACGCCAACCAGACTCTCATTTATCCACCGAAGAGATTCACACAATGAAAAAAATATGGAAGAACACGACAACTCATATAGAGCAAAAAATATAGAGCAAAAAAGCCATTTATAATCAAATGGCTTTTTTGCTGTACGCAATCAGATATTTTACGGTTTCATTCATTCTAATTCCATGTGATGCCTTCACTAAAATCGTCGTATTTGGCCTTAAATACTTAGTGAGAAAATGATTTAATTTTTCTTTGTTGGTAAAGTGAAATACTCTTTTTGGAGGAAACCCTAATTCTTTAGCTGCCTTTCCAATCAAGGTTGCATCTTTTCCATATGTGTAAAGGTAATCCACTTTTTTCTTTACAATGTATTTTCCAACTTCTTGATGAGCTCTTTTTGAGTATTTTCCCATTTCTAACATTGTACCTAAAACGGCTATATTCATTCCCTTCCCTATTTGCGATAAAACATCAATCGCTGCTTTCATCGCATGAGGGTTGGCACTATAGGTATCATCAATGATTTTTATGCCATTTGGTAGTTGGTAAATATTAAGTCTTCTCCATGGTCGCTTAAATGATTTTAATCCTTCTTGAATTTCTTTCGGTGTAAAACCTAAATGGTTTGTCACTGCGATTGCACTTAATGCATTATAAATATTGTGTTTACCTAAGGCTGAGATGTAAAATTCATATTCTTTATTTACTAATGATACCTTAAACGTCATACCATTTCTTAGATAATTGATATTCTTCGCCTGAATATCTGCCTTTTGATCAATTCCCACGGTTAGTATTTTCCCTTTAAACTTCTTGGTATTTAATAATTTAGAATATTCATCATCCGCATTGATTACAAGTAAGCCTGTTTGTTTCATATATTGAATCAGTTCTGATTTTGCTTTGGCAACACCCTCAATCTTTCCATTAAAATTTCCAATATGTGCTGTTCCAACATTTGTAATAATTCCAATGTTTGGTTGAATGATCTGGCAATGTCGTCGAATCCCACCTGCATGTAACATTGCATATTCAAGCACAAGAGCCTTATGGTAGGGTTGAATCATATTTGCATATTTTGCTGTATGTTTGTAAGTATTGGCATTACCTTGTGTTTTTAAAATTTTATACCGTTTTTGTAGAATAGATGCAACCATTTCCTTTGTTGTTGTTTTACCAGCACTCCCTGTTATCGCGATGACAGGAATACTAAGAATCATAGGATTAGGCAATACAAAATCCCCTCCCCCCATCTGCCATTAATAGAGCATCTTAATGTTATACTATGTAAAATGCTAATCAAATGTATAGGCAAAGATGAAAAAAACCTCTTGGGCTTGGTTTTAATATCGGTTGCCCAGGTGTCCATCCTGCTGGTGTTTCTTCTGTATAGTATGAGTTTGGATAAATTCTATTTTCTATCAAATACTAATTGAAGAAAATTTAGGAGGTGATTTTTACTTGCTTGAATACATTTTCAACAAAATCTTAAACAGTATGACTGATGAGATGATTCACAAGATCATGACAGAACCCTATGATAATAATTTGTTAGAAGGTCTTACTGTTACACAACGATTAGGAATTCGTTCTATCATAGAGGCTGGAATTAGAGCCCAATCGGGACAAAGTATCACTCGCCCTTTAGGAAGTCCAATCAATCATTCTCATTGGGATTTACTCTACTTGAATTCGACTCAACTCTTTCAATTACCTACGATGGAAGGAGTTCCTATTGATACGAGTGTAACGATCGGACCGCGTGCAAAAAAACCACTTCATTTAAGTATACCAATCATGATTACTGGCATGTCCTATGGAGGTTCTCTAAGCTTAAATACTAAAGTAGCTTTAGCAAAGGGGGCAACCATGGCTGGAACGAGCACCAATACGGGTGAATCGGCCGTTTCTGATGAAGAGAGGTCTGCTGCTGCTCTACTCATTGGTCAGTTAAATCGTGGACACTTTATGATGCCAGACGACCTAAAGCAATTAGATGCAATTGAAGTTCAGCTTGGTCAAGGGGCATACGGAAATGCTACACCTTCCACAAAAAAAGCGTCAGAAATCGATGAACATTTAAGAAAAACTTGGCGATTAGAAGAGGGCCAAGACGCAGTCTTTAGCTCTAGGCTAAAGGGAGTAAATAGTCCTCAAGATGTCATCCAACTTCTTAATCAATTAAAACAAGACTATGATGTACCCATTGGAATTAAAATAGCGGCCAATCACCATATCGAGAAAGAATTGGCAGTGATCATCCAGTCTGATGTGGATTACATTGTAATTGATGGGGCTGAAGGAGGAACAGCTGTTGCTTCTTCCTTACTACAAGACCATGTTGGATTGCCTACCATTTATGGACTTTCCCGGACAATCCGCTATTTAGAAGAACAAGGTGTACGAGATAAATATCAAGTGATCATCGCAGGAGGGATGAAAGACCCTGGTGTATTCTTAAAAGCAATAGCTTTAGGGGCAGATGCAGTCTATATTGGAACCATTGCCTTAATGGCCTTAGCACAATCTCAAGTAGAAAAAACATTACCATTTAGTCCTCCACCGCAACTACTACTTCATACTGGTAAAATGATTGACAAATTAGATATTGAAGAAGGAGCTAAGCATTTAGCTAACTTCTTAAACTCATCGATTGAAGATATGAAACTTGCAGTTATTGGGTTAGGGAAAACTGCTTTTAGTCAACTAAGTCGAAACGATCTAGTCAGTGTAAATAAGGATTTGGCAAACGCATTAAACATTGGCTATGCAGGAGAGCCAAACCCTTAATCTTTTCAAATGAATGACAAAGAGCCCACAAATGTAAAAATAGGCCTCTTTTCAAAAAAAAGAAAAGAGGCTTCTTTATCAATCAACAACCAGAACATATAGTTTTTTAGGTCCATGAACCCCAATAGTTAACACCATCTCAATATCAGAAGTACGACTAGGCCCGGAAATAAAATTGATCAGTGAAGGGAGCTGACCTTTTTCATTTAGTGTTTCTTTAATTTTTTTCATCGCTTGAGTAATCCTAGGCACAATTTTTTCAGCGGGTAAAATAGCGATATGAACTTCAGGCAATAAGCTCACGCTTCTTCCTCTTCCACCTTGGTTAAATAGCATGATCGTACCTGTTTCAGAAAGCCCTAAGTCGGCCATCGTAATCCCAATTTGGCTTTGTTCAGCATAAGGGACTAAGGAATCAAACTTTTTATTTATATCCCATTTCACATATTCTGCTTTCCCTTGTAAATGTTTCTCAAGTTGATATCCCTCTAAATCAGGATCATCCCAAGTAATGACTTTTTTGGCTTGATGTTCAACAATGATTTGGTCGATTTCTTTTGTTACCATATCAGAAGAAACTCTTTTGACATGTCCACCAATATCCTGCAAATTCTTAATAAATTGATTAATAAATCCATTTTGATCTAAATCTTGATACAGATGATCCCAAGGAAAATGCTCATGCTTTGGTGAAGTAACACCTGACTTTCGATCACGACCTAGTCTTTTGGCCAGATGATTTAAGAACTTTTCTTGGTTTTGATTTGTCATTATGCTCATTGTTTACCAGCATCCTTTCCTTCTTTATTCCACCAATCTCTAAAAGTCTCTTTTGCTGGTCGAGGCAGATCCTTGACATCTGTCCAATTCTTTAAAACGGGTAATGATTTATCAAAATATTCATTTTTTGTAAAGGGACTAGATAATGGTCTTGCAGCCTTTATTGCTTTTTCATATAAGCCTTGATTGCCCATCACCATACCAAAGCCTTTCATTGCAATCCTTTCAGCCCAGGCAGTTTTCTTGCTATCCACATAATCCTTACGATGTTCCACCAACAATTCAGCTAATGGAATCTTAACAGGACACACCTCTGAACATGCATAACACAATGTTGAAGCAAAAGGTAACTCCTTGTGTTCGTCTTTTTCTCCTAATAATGGTGATAAAACGGCTCCTATTGGGCCTGGATAAACGCTGCCATAGGCATGACCGCCAATATGGCGATAGACTGGGCATACATTGATACATGCACCACAGCGGATACATTTTAGGACCTCTTGATATTTTGTCCCTAGAATTTCGGAACGTCCATTATCGACGATGACCACATGTAATTCTTCCGGACCATCCACATCTTCTTCCCGCTTTGGACCCGTAAAAGCGGTTACATAACTTGTGATTTTCTGCCCTGTCGCAAATCTTGGCAACAAGGAAACAACGACGTCTAAATCCTCCCACGTAGGTACAATTCTTTCCATTCCCATAATTACAATATGGGTTTTGGGAAAAGAAGTAGACATACGAGCATTTCCTTCATTGGTTACCAATACAAAGGAACCCGACTCTGCTACAGCAAAATTACAACCAGTAATTCCAACCTCTGCCTTTAGATATTCCTGACGTAGTTTTTGTCTTGCAAACGCCGTTAGCTTTTCTGGATCTGCAGGTAACTCTTCCCCAGCTACTTTTGAGAATAATTCTGCAACCTGTTCCTTATTTTTGTGAATAGCGGGAACAATAATATGAGAAGGTTTTTCTCCAGCTAGTTGAATGATATATTCACCCAAATCTGTCTCAACCATCCGGATCCCAATCTCTTCTAAAGCTTCATTAAGATGCATTTCTTCAGATACCATTGATTTTGATTTAACAATGGAATGAGTATCTTTTTCCTTCATTACTTTTTTAATATAGTCTAAAGCATCTGAGTCTGTTGGGGCAAAGTGTACATGTCCACCTAACTTGCGCACATTTGTTGCAAATTGTTCTAAGTAGCTATCCAAATTCTCGATTGTGTGTCTTCTAATTTGGCTTGCCCTTTCCTTCCATTCTTCGATATTGCCTAATTCTTCCGACCTAGCCTGTCTTCCATCACGAAATCTAGTTTGTGCCCGCTGAAGCGAAAGTTTAAGGAATTCATCCTCCTTTGATTTTTTTACTCGATCAACGAAAGCTTGTTGGGTTTCATTACTCATTTGTTCGCCAACCCCCGTTCTAATAATTCTGCGATATGCATCATTGGAAGCGGTTTACCATTATGACGTAACCGACCACCAATGTTCATTAAACAAGCCATATCGGTTCCAACTAAGATCTTAGCCCCTGTTTCTAATACATGCTCAGATTTCTCTTGAACCATTTCCTCAGATATCAGGTGATTTTTAACTGAAAAGGTTCCACCAAATCCACAACAATCCTCTGCATTTGGAATAGGCACAAATTTTAATCCTTTAACCGCTTTCAACATTGCCTCTGGTTGATCAACAACCCCCATCCCTCTACGTGTATGACAAGCAATATGCAAGGTTACTGCTGTATCCAACTCTGCCCCCACATCGGTAATACCTAATACATCAACAAAAAACTGAGAAAATTCATACACCTTTTTAGATAATGCCACTGCCTTTGGATACCATTCTGGGTCATTTTCAAAGAGTTCTGGATAGTGAACTTTTAACATTGAGCTGCAAGAACCAGATAAGCCAATAATGTATTCACTGTTTTCAAATGCTCGTATCATCTGTTTAGCTGCTTGACGAGTTTCCTCCATGTAACCACTATTATAAGATGGCTGTCCACAACAAGTTTGTCCTTGTGGGAAATCAACCTCTACGCCAAAACGTCGTAACAGATTGACTGCCGCCTTCCCCGCATCTGGATAAAACATGTCTGTAATACATGTTGCAAAAAGCGATACCTTCATTTCTCCTCACACCCATTCATAAGATTGTATGGTCATCAGATGACCTGCCTATAAAAACAACCTCATCACATCATGAGGTTGTTCTATGATCTACTCCTTTTATTTTATTTCACATATTCTGTAAGTACAATAGAAAATTTTTAAAATTTGCCACTTTTTTTAATGAAAAAAAGAGATTACATCAATACTTTTATTCCCCAATTTTGCAACACATTTAAACAACTATTAACCCGAAAGCATTGATTTCATTGATGTTTCCGGGGATTTTTATTTTATTTTTTGTCATATTTTAGTAGACTTTTGTAGAATAATATGGTATAATGAAGGTAAAATCGTATTCAATTAAGGGAGCCATGTTCATGTTTCTTAGACAAGTGAAAAATAAAAAAACTGGTCGCATTTATTTATCCATCGTACAGAGCTATCGGGATGCTAATAGT
>NZ_BDGM02000024.1:0-46324 GCF_001748485.2 Tepidibacillus sp. HK-1
GAGTGAGGAGCAAGCGTGGATGTGGGCGAATACAAGAAAAGGCTATTGGCGTACTGCTCATAGCCCTATCTTGACAAAAGCCCTATCTAACGAGCGATTTAAGCGAGCTGGATATCTAAGTTTTAGCGAGTGTTATTCTGCGAAGTGACGTGTAAACTTTGGAAGCGCCGTATACCGAACGGTACGTACGGTGCTGTGGGAGGTCGGCTGGTCAAATAATGGCCAGCCTCCTACCCGATTTCTTATTATTCTTCTCATTCTGTGTTGGATCTGTTAGATCTGTTGGACCTTGATCTTGTTTGAGATCTTTTTGTTTTGTTGTATCCTGAGGAGTGTTGGGATCTTTTCTTAGAGACAAGATCTTCTCTAACGGATAGTTTACTTCAATCAGACGATTTAGGTCATCATAGATGTATCTGGTCTCTGCCCCATCTTCCTCAATTTGCCGTATTCGATTTCCATATGCATCATATTCATAATTGAAGGATGAAATAATGCCATCTTGATTACGGTTTTCGATCTGATCTAAGGTTCCGTCAGGATTATATTTTTTGACTATGGTATTGCCATTTGCTAATTTGCGTACTGTTTCTCTGCCAAGTCCATCATATTCAAAGATGGTGACAGAGTCATCTGGATCAATCATTTGTGTCATTAGATAACGATTGTCATAAGCATATCTAGTTGTACGATCCTCACTATTAGTTAGACTTAAAAGGTTGCCAACCGCATCATATTGATAGGAAATGCTTTTGTTCATCGTCACATTGTCTTGTTGGACGATTCTCCCGAGCAAATCATAGGTAAAACGATCGGTTGAAGTTGGTGAACTCATCTCGGTAATTCGACCAACTTGATCATAGCGATAATTCAGAGTTGCTCCTTCATATTCAATTGATGAGATTTGTCCAGCTAGATTGTAGCGGTAATCTGTTGCTTGTCCATTTCCATTGATCGCTTGAATCATTTGTCCAGCTGCATCATATTCAAATAGACTTCGATTCCCTAATGGATCCCTTTCCATAATCACTTGATTATTTAGATTATAGGTCCAGGATCTAGCATGGCCGTTTGCATCAATTGCTTTTTTGAGATTTCCTGCCGGGTCATATTGATAGCTTGTTTCTCCATTAAGTGCATCAAGGACTGTAGTTAGTCGATTATTGGCATCATAAGCATATTGAGTTTTACGATCTAAGGGATCGATGATCTTTGTAAGATTACCCACAGGATCATACTGATAGCGAGTTTTAGCTCCCATAGGTGTTTGTTCAGAAATTAAACGGTTTAAGACATCATATTCATAATGAGTTTCATAACCTAGAGCATCCTTTATTGTTATTAAATTCCCTACTTTGTCATAGGTCCAGCTCGTTTCATATCCTGCTGGGTCGATTCTTTTAACAGGTCGTCCAAGTTGATCATATTCATAAGCTACTTGATTTTGCAAAGGATCAGTTTGACTTAATAAATTGCCTTCAGCATCATACTTGTAGGTATACTTTTCTCCATAAGGATTGAAAGCTGCAATCAGTTGTCCTAGTGGGTTATATTGATAGTTCCAAGACGCCCCTTCAGCATCGACCATTGTGATCATTCGATTCAAGGCATCGTATTGATAGGTGGTTTTTGCACCAACTGGGTTCTTGTTAGAAGTTAGATTTCCATTCGGGTCATAAACATACTCTGTCTTTCGATTTAATGGATCAATTGAAGCGATGTTTCTACCTAAAGCATCATATTGATAGCTCCATCTTCCCCCTTCTGAGTCGATCTGTTTTACGAGATTACCTTGGGAGTCATATTCATTTTCAATGATTCCACCTAGTGGATTTCTTATGATTTTAACTCGATTTAGCTCGTCATACTCATATTCGACTTGGCCACCTAGTGGATCGTTGACTAATAGCAAATTGCCTAATAAGTCATATTTATATTGAACCGTATTTCCATTTTTGTCTGTATATTTAGATACGGCTCCGATTGGGTTATATTCTATTTTCTCTGTATATCCCAATGGATCGGTCAGAATGCTTAATCTACCAAGTGGATCATATTGATAGCTTGTTTTTCTACCAAGAGGATCGATCTCCTCTGTTAATTGTTTTAATTGATCATAACGATAGATGGTGCTTGAGCCTAATGGATCAGTCACCTTGGTGATTCCGTTTAGATCATCATAGAAAAAGGTAGTAGTTTGTCCATTTTTATTGGTGTCGGTTATGATTCTTCCGTTAGCATCATAAGTAATACTCCTTTGATGACCAAGCGGATCGATTTGTTTAGTCAATTGGCCTAAGGCATCATACTCCATTTTGGCCATATAGCCTAATGGATCTTTGATAGCTGTTACTCTTCCTAGTGCATCATACTGATAGGTATAAACGGCTTCTTTGGGATCGACTAATTCAGTTAATCTACCATTGTCATCATACTTGTAGCTTGTCTTGTAGCCTAGTGGATTAACCATTTCCTCTACTTGACCATTGATCGTATATCTAAAAGATGTTTGGTTTCCCTTAGGGTCGGTTACCGATAATAGGTTTCCTAATGCGTCATAATCATAGGTTGTTTTTTCCCAAAGCGGATTGAGTGATTCGATTACGTTTCCTAATTCATCATATTTAAATCTTGTAACTCTTCCAAGCGCATCCGTTTGTTTGATAGGGCGCCCTAGGAGATCGTAGTCCCATTTGGAGATGGCTCCATTTGGTTGCTTGACCCTCTTTATTCCACCTAAAGTATCATAGCTGATTTCCGTTATTTGCTGCAGCGGATCAATGATTTTGCTTACTTGTCCAAGTGGATTATATTCCCATGTGGTTTGATAGCCATGAGCATTGACCATGGTAGATTGCCTTCCCATGACATCATAGGTAAAGCGGGTGGTTGCCCCTCGTTCATCTACAAACTCTGCAAGATTGCCATATTCATCGTAGGAATAAGTTTGCGTTAATCCTAAAGGATCGATCACTTGTTTCAAACGACCTAATTCATCATAAATATATTGATATTTATTCCCGTCAGGACGAATTAGTTCTGTTACTTGATCTAATACATTGTATTGCAAAGAAGTTTTTTGTCCCAATGGATCAATGATTTCTGACTGCCTACCAAACTTATCATAGATTATCGTCGTTTTAGCACCCATTGGATCGATCATTGAGGTAAGTTGATCCTGCTGATCGTAGGTAAAAGTAGTTTGCTTCCCATCTGGGCGTGTATAGATCACCGTATTGGTTAAATCATCATAATCCCATTGGTACAAACGACCTAACTCATCTGTTAATGCAACTAAACGATTGAGCAAGTCATAATCAAAGGTTTTCTTATCTCCTTTTGGATTGGTAACACTGATGATTCTTCCTCCATGATCGTATTCGTAGCTTGTTTTTTGTCCAAGAGGATCGGTAATCGTCGTTAACCAACCTAATTCGTTATAGGTAAAGGACGTTTTTCCTCCTTTTGGATCAATCGTTTGCTTTAATCTTCCTAGTTCATCATAAACATAAGTTGTCTTTTGGCCTAATGCATTGGTAACTTCTTTTAATTGACCATTCAGATTATATGCATATGTTTCAACACCTCCATCACGTTCTGTTTTCTCGATCAATCTTCTTGCTGCATCATATTTGTAAGTGATTTTTGACTGATTTGGGTATATGATTTCAACTAGCAAGCCAGCATCATTGTATTTATATTGAATGGTATTCCCATTTGGCAACGTCTCTGCTATTTTTCTCCCTACTAGATCATAGGAATAAGACGTTTTTCTTCCTAAGGGATCTACGATTTGTATTAGCTGCCCCTTTTTGTTGTACTGGTAGGTGAGGGTTCGCTGAAGGGCATCCGTGATTTGACTAACTTGTCCATTTTGATCGTAGTGATATGTAAAAACGCCTGCCAAAGTGGTCATTTTTGTGAGACCATAAGGACCGTATTCATAGGAAACAGTGTGCTTCCCATCATCTACTTTTGTCAATCGTCCTAATAAATCACGCTCAAATGTTGTTGTTTTTCCCATTGGCTGATTAATCGATTTGATTTTCCCTGTCAAATCATACTGATATTCATAAACCCTTCCGAGTGAATCGATATAGTTAGTGACATTTCCCTTTTCGTCAAAAGAATAAGAGGTTTCATTGCCGAGAGGATCTGTTATTTTGGTTAGTCGACCTGTTTTATCATAGTCATATTGATAAACACTACCTGATCCAGCATCTAGTCTAGTTAGTCTACCAACCGGATCATAATTCATTTTGGTTACCGTTCCATCTGGTTTGATTTCCTCTGTTAACCGCCCTAAAAGATCATACGTATAAGTTGTTTTTTCTCCTAATGGATTTATAACCTCAGTAATATTTCCAAATGAATCATAATTGAATTGAGTACGATTTCCTAATGCATCTTCTCCCCACTTCATTAATCCTCTTTCATCATACCCAAATGAAGCTTGATCACCATTCGCATCGATACGCTTTACAATATTTCCTTTTTCATCATAAGTAAATTGGGTCACTCCACCTAGAGGATCGACAATTTTTGTAGGTAGATCCCACTTATCGTGGTATTCATAGGTGGTTACTCCACCATTTAGATTTGTTTCACTTTTTTTATTCCCTTTGTTATCATAGCTGTAGGAAATGGTTCCTTGAGGTGAGCTGATTTTGAGTAGATTTCCTTTTTCATCATAAGTATAGGTTTTTTCTTCTTGTTGTGGATTGATTTCGCGAATAATCTTTTCGTTTTCAACAAAATAAGTCCATTCCTGCTGTAATGCATTTTTCATCTGTATTTTCCCTGAAGAATAAGTAAAGGTATATGACATGATGTTATTGGAATTTTTGATTGAGGTTACTTGATTTTGACTATTGTAGCTGTATGTTGTTGTTACCCCTTCTTCATCGATCCTTGAATGAATACGATGGTTGCTGTCATAGGAGTATTGAATAGTAGAAAGGTCTGGTTTTGTAATTTTAATCAGTCTTTTTTCTCCGTCATATTGATAGGAGGTTTTTTGACCCATGGGATCAATCATTTCAGTGATCAGCCCATTTGCCCATGTGAACCGGATCAATCTTCCTGTTGTATCTGTTACTTTGATTAACTGGCCTTGACTATCATAGCTATATTTCGTAGAGTTCCCAAAGCGATCTTGTTGCTCAATCATTTTCCCTTCTTTGGGATCCTGATTTTCTCTCCATGGTGCATGATAACCATAATAAGTAATCTTGCTCCCTTTATCTGTGGTAACGATATATTCATATTGGCTATTTCGTTGCAGCTGATCGCCATCAACTTCCTCAAAATGACCTTTATCTAATTCATAATTGGTCATTTCATCCCCATCATAGCTTGTTACAAATGCTTCAGGATCATCTTTTATAAATGGAAAGGTTCTTGTACTGCCATCGAAGCGAAATTCTCCCATATGAAAATCTGCATACATTTGCAATTTGGAATCTAATGGGTACTTCCAACCACGACCAAAAGGTCCTACTTCTTGATCATTACTAGAATAGGCTCGCTCTAACACAAAGTCATAGCCAATGCCAGGTAAGTTTAACTCCTTCTCTGAAAATTTCAAATATCCTGTGGTGATATCTACATCTGGTTTCTTATCATTTTCAAAAATAGGTGCATTCGATTGTTGACTTCGTATTGGTGGTTCTTGTGTTTGAATCTCTGTTGAAGGTATGGAAGGAAATTGAGGTACTACTCCCTGAAGTGGATTTTGCATGGAACGAGGATCTTCATTCCTTTGTGGTAGTAAACTTAATAAAGATGCTGGATCCATAAATGTTGGATCAGTGTCCCCAAAAGCTATCGTGTTTTTTGGCTGAATGGTTAAACTGCTAAAAAAGACAAAAAATGATAGTAAAATAATGATAGACTTACGAGGCAATTGTTTCATCCCTTTGTTTCTCCCTTCGGTAACCTGGCGATCTTAGACAACAACATTCGACTTTAAACCCATGGCTTTGCGCCCCCATCTTTCAATTAGTTTGCCTTTATCGGTAATAAATGTATACTTTATGTAATTTATAGTAGAGTATTGTCATAATTTTGGCAATCTTTTTCTCCTAAAATTCCTTATATTGGTTCTTTATTCCTATTTTACCATTTCAAAACAGGTAATATATTCCTAGTCATTTGTTCCTATTGTAAGAAATATAAAGTGCAAATAAAAAAATCCTTCTCGTCTAAAAAGAGAAGGATTTTTGCGTATATTATCTTTTATTTAAGTCATCGTGTAGATTAAATTCTGTTCTTTTGTTATTTTGCGTAAGCCATTGCTTCTTGTCTTAAGACTTCTGCCTTATCTGTACGCTCCCATGGTAGATCAAGATCATGACGACCAAAGTGGCCATATGCAGCTGTTTGACGGTAAATTGGACGGCGAAGATCAAGTTGTTTAATAATCCCTGCAGGGCGTAAATCAAAATGTTTACGAACTAATTCAACAAGGATGTTTTCATCTACTTTTCCAGTACCAAATGTATCGATACTAATCGATACAGGTTGAGCCACACCTATCGCGTAAGCAACTTGAACTTCACATTTATCCGCTAATCCTGCAGCAACAATGTTTTTCGCAACATAGCGGGCAGCATAAGCACCAGAACGGTCAACCTTTGTTGGATCCTTACCAGAGAATGCTCCACCACCATGGCGAGCATAACCACCATAGGTATCAACGATGATTTTACGACCTGTTAATCCTGCATCACCTTGAGGTCCTCCGATCACGAAACGGCCTGTTGGATTGATAAAATACTTTGTTTTATCATCTAATAATTCTGCTGGTACCACTGGTTTAATCACATATTTATGAAGATCGGCTTTAATTTGTTCATTTGTTACTTCAGGATGATGTTGTGTTGAAATAACAATTGTATCAATACGAACTGGCTTGTCTCCTTCATATTCAACAGTCACTTGCGTTTTGCCATCTGGACGTAAATAGTCTAAGATTCCCTCTTTTCTTGCTTCAGTAAGACGTCGAGCTAATTGGTGGGCTAGTGAGATAGGTAATGGCATCAATTCAGGTGTTTCGTTGACTGCAAACCCAAACATTAAACCCTGGTCTCCAGCACCAATCGCTTCAATTTCTTCATCAGACATTTGCCCTTCACGAGATTCTAACGCTTGGTTAACACCTACCGCAATGTCTGGAGATTGTTCATCAATTGAAGTTAAGACAGCACAGGTTTCTGCATCAAAGCCATATTTTGCTCTTGTATAGCCAATATTTCGGATCGTTTCACGAACAATTTTTGGAATGTCAACATAGCAGCTTGTTGTAATTTCTCCCGCCACCAAAACCAATCCAGTTGTTACAGAGGTTTCTGCCGCAACACGAGCATTGGGATCTTTTTCAAGAATCGCATCAAGGATTGAATCGGAAATTTGATCACAAATTTTATCTGGATGGCCCTCAGTCACAGATTCAGAAGTGAATAAATGACGACCTTTTTGTAACGCCATATGAAAACCTCCCTTAAAATTAGTATGTACATCTATTGTTATGATACTCATGCAAAAAAGCCTTTCCTTTAGAGGAAAGGCTTTTTATACTCAAGCTTACCTCTTATGTTTAAATAGATTTTGAATAAGAGATCCATTCAACAATCTATATTATAAGAAGTAAGAAAGACTGTCAACCATTTTCACTTGAAATTTTACTTACGATTATATTTATGTTTTACTGTACTGGTTGAGTCTCAGTTGTTGTTTCAGTTGACGGTTCAGTTGTTACTTGATCTTGGTTATCTACAAAAATTAATTGAGTATCAGAATCATATTCCACATCCGCACCAAGACTTTCACTAATAAATCTTAAAGGTACAACTGTATTGCCATTAACGGTTGTGGCAGGTACCTGTAGCTGAATGATTTGGCCATTTACTTTTGCTTGTTTTTGATTTAAGACAAAGGAAACACTTACATCACCTTGTTTTACTGTGATTGTTCTTGTTTCAGGATCATAACTAACCTCTGCACCCAATGCTTCTGCAATCGCCCTAAAAGGAACAAGCGTATTGCCATTTACTAATTGAGGTGGAACATCAAATTGTGGTTGCTTACCATTTACAAATGCTTTTAATTCTTTCTTATTTGTTTCTTTGTAAAGCTCAATTAATTTTTTTACTTCATCTTTAGAGCCTTTCGTAAATCCTAGAATTTGCTCTTGAGCCTCTAATGCATCTTGATCTTTGTCCATCAATTTATACATTTCCATTAACTGTTTATATGCTTCTATCTTTGAAGTAGGTAATTCGATGTCTTCAAGATTTCCTACCTCTTCTAATCCTTCTAATTCACCTTTTAATTCCTCTTCTAAGCTTTCCATAAGTTCTTGCGCATCTTCTTGTTCTTTCTCAGTTAATTCATTTTGATTTAATAAGGACTGTACATATTCATAGGTAGCTTGAATCGATTGTTCTGTGTTTTCTTGGTTAGCTAGTTCCTCTAATAAAGGTAACCATTTCTCTTCCATATTTTGTTTTAACTCTTCCACTTTTCGTTGCATTTGCTCTTTTGCTTTTTCATTTACTTTTTCAAGAGCCTTTTCCATTTCATGCTCAAGTTTCTTGATGTCTTTTTGAAGTTTTTTCATTTGTTTATCTTTACCATTTTCATTGTCACCATTCTTTTCATTGTCACCATTCTCATCTTCATCTACGTCTTCTTCGATTGCTTCGTCATCCTTTTCTACGTCTTCATTTTCTTCAAGATCTGCATCATCTGATTCATTTTGTTCATTCTCTAATGTAGGACTAGTTGAATCTGATGATGTATCTGTATTTATTGTTGTATCCTGTGTTGTATTGGTTGTGTTTGTTTCTTCAGCAGATACAATTCCTCCGATAAACGGAGTCAATACAAGCGTTAATGTCAAAAGAATAGGTAAGATGATTTTCTTCCCCATCACACTTTTTCCTCCTCATGGTAATCATTTCTAATATTTTTCTTACACTTAAAAAGTATAAGTGCAACTAAGACTTCTACCTTCGCCAAAGGCTTGGCATAAGCCAAGTTTTCTTTATTATATTCCTTTATTGCTTAACAGTATATAGGTTGTTCCATAAATCGTTCCAATGGACTAACATATTTTTTTTGTTTGGGACTTTATGTATAATATTTCATCCTATTTACATACTAAAAAAAGGCCTATTGGTATCTCCAAACCAATAAGCCTCTAAGCAACAGGTAGGTATTCAAATTGTTTTAAAATGTTGTAAAATGTGTAAACGATTATTGTAATCCTTTATTATAATCCTTTCATGAATTGTTCAGCACTTTCAACCAATCTTTTGGTCATGGCGCCACCTACTGCTCCACAATCCCTTGCAGAGAGCTGACCCCAGTAATCTTCACTTCCTTGGTAAACAGGAAGCCCCATCTCTCCAGCAATTTCATATTTCATATTATCTAATGCTTGATGGGCTTCTGGTACTAGTTGTTGTCTGCCCCATTGTCCTTTGGCCATCTTGATCACCTCCTTTCAAAGGAAGTCGTCACTTTAGTTGGTTATTTGATGAGGTAATCATAGTATGACCGAGAATAACACGTTCAAATCCTTTAAGATAGTGGTACTATAGGTTAAAATTGACTAAGCCTGTTAAAGGATCATCGAAGACTAAGAATCATATAGTATTTGAAAAAAGCTCTATTTATGTTATCCTTTAAAAAAAGGAAAATATAAAAGGAGTTAAGGCTATGTTAACACCTGAAGATATTTTTGAAAAAGAATTTAAGCGTTCGCTTCGTGGATATGATGTGGATGAAGTGAATGAATTCCTTGACCAAGTGATTCAAGATTATTCCCGACTCATCGAGGAAAATAAGGCTCTAAAAAAAGAAAATCAACAATTAAAATCCAATACGACTCGTCAAAGCTATCATGCACCAGCACCAACCCCTGAAGAGTCCATTACATTACAGGATTTAGTAAAACGGGTAGAAATCTTAGAGAAGAAGACAAGATTTTTGTAATGCATTAAAAACATAAGACCACCTATAAAGGTGGCCTTTTTCGTTCTTATCGTTCAATCTTATTTAACATTTTCGCTAACTACTTCATATTCCCCGCGAACCATGACTACAGCTGTGCCACTCACAATCTTAACACCACGACCATCGTTTCTAGGATAAATCAATTGATGGTTTAACGGGATTTTTGTACCATTCTTCAGATCCGTAGCACCAGTCACGTCAGGTATCCCATTTGCATCTTTACTATAGGCTGTCGCTGTACCTGCACGCAGAATCATTTCTGTTCCTGCATTCCCTACTAACAAGTCACCAGCTTTTAAATTTAAGACAATAATCGGTGCAACTTTCATTGTTTCTTCCCCATCAGTAGGTTGTCCACTTGGTAAATCGCCTTGCTTAAGTAAGTTGATTTGTTGATCGACATAACTTTTTGTTACGAGCGGATCCTCTTGCGATCCTGGTTCACTTGTTTCACCAGCCATAGCTGTGGTGACAATCGACCCAGCTAAAATCAAAGCACCAATACCTAAACCTAATTTCACCTTATTACTCATATTCAATCTCCTTTTAACAAATTTGTATAGATTATTGATAGATTCGTACCGTTTTATTTGTTCCATCCCATTCCACCTTCGCATGAAAGGCTTCACTAATGAATCGAAGTGGAACCATGGTTTGACCATTATATAACATCGCTGGAGATTCTAAGGTGATCACTTGGTCTTGTTCCCTTACGTTTCGGTCATTGATCCGTAATTCTATAACTTCATATCCTTTTATAATAGTAATCGTTTGGGTCGTCCCATCCCAAAAAACATACGCTTGTAATTCTTGGCTCACGTATCTAACTGGTACCATAGTTAAACCGTTATTAATAAATGGCTTTTGCTCGGGGAAATTAACGAATTTACCATTCACATAAACGGTTGGCTGTACTAACGTATTCTCCTTCGCTGGTTGAATTTTGACTATTTTGTTAGCTGGATGAGAAGCTAAGATGGCTTCATGTAGTTTTTCTGGTGTAATGGTTGGGTTACCCGCATTGATTCTCGGAACTAAAAATGGATTTGTTCTTCGGTCTGCCATTCCTTTTCTCAATGTAAAGGCCAATTGATAGCCTACTTTTTTTAATGTAGAAACACTATCCTGATTATAAGCTCCAAAGGGATAAGCAAAGGCATATACATGTTTATTTGTAATATTTTCAATCACTTCTCGGTTTAATTCCAAATCATCCTGAATTCGCTTCTCATAGTCACTTTGTGACTCGATGTATTGATCGATAGATAATTTTGTTGTCAAAAAAGGCTTAGGATGATCTTCGCTCGTTTTTCTATGCAAACCATAACTATGACTTTGTAAATCTGCTAATGGATCTTTCGACAACTCTAGCATTTCCTCACTCGTCAATCGTGGTAATCCATTGGGTTTATCAATCCACTCGCCAATCACAAAATTAGTAGAGGGTATATTGTACTTTTTTAATATTTGATAAGCATAATTATAATAGCTTTCATATCCATCATCAAAAGTAATGAGTACACTATTAATTGGTATAGACCCTTTATTGTAAAGAAAATCCTCAAATTGTTGCATCGAAATGAAGTTATATCCTTGTTCTACAAGATACTCAATTTGGCTTTGAAATAGCTCTGGTGTAATGGTAGCACTACTTTTAAAGTTTGAATCAATATGATGGTACATAATGACCGCTACCCGATCTCTATAAAATTCTGTATTAGAAGCAAAGACAGATGACTGAAGATTGATTAAAAGAATCAGTGACATGGCTACAATTAAGAAACTAGCTAAGAATTTCTTGTGTAAATATTTGTTACGATGGGTTCTCTTTCTTTGTTCCACCATTTTTTCCCCTTTGCAGTTTAATAGAATCACATAAACTAATCCTATTCTACCACCAAAATCATCTGCCTACTATACCCCTTCCAACATTTCAATATTTTGTTATTCTTTTTCTAAATCTATCAATTCACCGTAATACTTTGTGTTTTACTGTCATAATAAATATATAATCCAAATCCCTCACTTAATGCACGGACAGGCAGCATCGTTCTTCCATTTCGAACAAATGGGGCCACATCTAATGCTTTTCGTTCTCCATTTTGGCTCATGTAGGATTGTTTCAACCAAAAATCAAGAACCTTATAATCGTTGATCGCTTCAGCCTTTTGTTCGGAGCTAAACCAATTTACCTGTCCACCTAATAATTCAGAAAAAGCACGGAGGGGTAAAAATGTCCTTCCATTTACAATGATCGGTGCTTGATCTAAGCTTTTTTTCTCATTTCCAACGAGTACTTGCTTTTGATTTAACGTAAATTTTAATGTAGGTTTCTCAGCGATTTCAGCTTTATTCCACTCTTTTATTTGTAAATTGGCAAAAGAGAGCTGTCCTTGGTTAGGCGTTTGATCCGTTGCATTTTCTTGATGAACAACATAGATACTTTTCAACGTAAGTGGATAAGCGACTCCCTTTGGCACAGGAACAGTTAAGGTTTTCCAACCTATCCAATCTACCTTTTTCGCTAGATCAACATAATAGACTTTTCCGTTTTTATCCCTAATCTCAGTCCGGAGCCAATGGCCACTATTATCCCCTTTTACATCCAGTGTTAAGAAAGCTGGTTCTCCCCCCACATACTTACCTACGGTTCCATACTGAAGATAGACAATACGAAGATCACTAGAATTACCAAAATCATAAGTAAATGTTCCTGATTTAAAAGAACCTGTGCCAATCCCCTTTAATCCTTGAATTAAATAAATACCAGGTTGGTCAAACTGATCAATCACTTTTCCTTCTGTTTGAGTACCAATCACTACAGGTACAGCTGTACTAAACCCTTGATAGCTTGCTATCAGCATTCCTACTGATGCTTCGGAGCCCGTAACAGTACCATCTGCTTGTACACTACCTTTTGCTCCAATTAACTGCCATTTTAATAGCTTGGTATCTACGGAGCGTTTAGAACCGTCAGTGAAGCTCATGGTTACAGTTGGTTTCAAGGATTCGCCTGTATTGATACGGATTATATCTTGATCAATCTTAATTAGCTTTAGATCTTCCTTACTATAAACTTTTATCTGATGGGTTTGTGTGGTTTGTCCAAGGGATGATTTGATATTAAATGTCCCTTGTTGGTTAAAGATAAAGTTAAACGGATTCTCTTTATTTTGCTGAACACCTGTTGCTACATCCCACTGAACGCTTACTTCTTTTGGATCGATTGGATTGTAATATTCATCATAAGCACGAGTGATCTGGGCGGTAAGGGTTTCACCCTGCAAAGCGCCCTTTGGTAAGGAAACCTGCCCACCTAATAACTTTCCTTTTGGTGCTGTACTAAATATAGCTAAGGCATTAGGAACCTCTCTCTCAACCCCATATTGAGGAATAGTAACATCTGATAGATTAAAAGTACCTAAACCACGAGCAACCATTGTTGTCGAGCCGCCACCATCTAGATTGACCGCTTTCCAGACACCACGGTGGATTAAAAAGGTACTCAGTTCATCTAATGTCATCCCAACACTGTCTTTGCTTTTTTCTGCTGTAACCAGATATAGATAGCGCTTATCTTGAGAATAACCAACTGCTGTACGTGCGTGGTTTCCTTTAATCTCATAAGTGATTTTTGCCTTTTGTCCTTCATCTACTAATAGAGTTGAACCATCAATTGCTGTTAACCATTTTTGATCAGGATTAAGCTTAAAATCTACTTGGATCGTTTCACCTATACGAACATGCTGTTTTAAAAAGACTTGAGCCTCACCATGTCCTAATAATAAGTAGGCACCATTTGGGATTTCATCAACAGCCTGATTATCTAGCATTTGCGTTACTATTCCGTTCTCGACTAATACAATCGTATACTCGCCTAAAGCATCACCTACCCAATTCTTCATATTCCATTTATCTGTGTACATATGAAGTCGATTTTGGTGGCTATTACCACTAAAACGGAAGCCTGAGTTATATTGGGTTTTGTTCACTCCATACAATTGAAACTTACTTCCATCTTCTGTTGTTACTTCTGCATCAAAATCTAAACGGTCAATAAAAGGAACTCCATTTTGATCAATCATCAATGCATTTTTGGAATGAATATAGCCTGGAGATGTAATCATTTGTCCATTTTGAATCGTCGCACCAAACGGAGCACCCTCTGCGGCAAGTGTAAAAAAGTCGCCATTCACCGCTGCAACGGCTCCAGTTTCTTTGGCCATATTGATCGGGCGTTGCTTATTACCGGTCATCCCCTCTTTACCCACCATCGTATCTACTTTAATATAAGGATTCTTCAAATCTACTTCGATCAGATTGATTTTAACACTACCTGTAGAAGTCTTCCAATTCCACTTCTCTAGTTTTGCGCCAGCAGTAATCCATTCCGAAGATACTAGATTTCCACTTGGGACACTCTCAGCTGCTATTGCTCCATGAATAGAAGGAAACATGGATAGTAGCATAGCCAGTACAGTGGTTACTTTAGCTAAGATTTGCAACCGTTTTTTCATTTTTTGCTACCTCTCCCTACCTTTTTTAGAATTTCTCTACCATATAGACGTACAAAAAAATGAAAAGTTGCTAGAAAAAAAAGTAGCAATAATAAAAAGAAAGCCTTTCTTTGATGAAAGGCCCTCTAATTCTTCATTTTTATTTAGGTAATTTTTTTAGCTTTTGCATTAAGCGGTATGAGATGGCCGCTGCTTCAGCCCGAGACATGAATGATCTTGGATTAAAGACAATACTATCTCCTGATTGACTACCACTCATGACTTTTGCTTTAATCACCGCTTCAATATAGGGTGCAGCATAAAGGTTGATACTTGCTCCGTCAGCAAACATTTTTGCTAAATTTAATTTAGAACGTTCTGCATTAGAAGTAATCTTTAAATTGGCTGCACGAGCGATCATCGTTGCCGCTTGTTCCCGGGTTAAATAGCCGTCTGGGTTAAAGAGTCCATCACTTTCACCACGAATAATTCCTGCCCGAGCAGCTGTTTCAATATATTCATAAGAATAAAACTCTGGATCTGGATCCAATAATGGACTGACATCTTTAAATGTTGGATTAATCGGTCTTCCTCGGTCATCATATGGACCTGCATCGATTGGAATATCTAATGCTTTAACAAGAAGTGTTGCTAGTTCTCCTCTTGTAGTTAATAGGTCAGCACCAAAACGATTACGTTCTGCAGGAATCATTAATCCCTTAGAATACATGGTTTGTAGATAGTTTGCTGCCCAAGGATGTTTAACAATATCGTTAAAACTTCCTCTTTTTGCCATTACTGTATAATATCCAAATTCATTAATCGGTGCTGTTACTGTTTTTGCCTTTGTATTCACGACCCCACCTAAATTGACCCACTCTCTTTTCTCTGGATCAAAATGGTAGATCGCTAACAAGTTTTGCGCATCATCACGAATACTTTGATCAAATTGAATCGTTATTTCCCCTTGGTTATTAGGAATCAGCCCTGCATCCACATTAGTAAGATCTCCGTTTGCCTCAATCCAATACAATTGACCTGCATACCCTGTATTATCTGGTGGGAGAATATAATATTTCATATATCTATCCCAAATCCCATTAAAATCTTCAAAGGTATACTCGTCACCATCCCAAATAATTCGTTGTCCTGTTTTTCGATTAACAATACTAAAATCTAAATACTCATCAGCCTTATAATCGACGATTGAAGAGTTTCCTTTTTCAATCAACCAGGTATTCTTTGGAAATTCAAGCAGCACCTTTTTATCAAAGACATCCATTTTCCCTTTACCTGTGAAAACTTCTTTATACCTGGCTCCTTCTTTCGGTGTGGCTGCATAATAAATCTCAAACTGATATTTACTACTATTACCATTTCTAACTACAGTATAGGTAATTTTATTCTTACCGTTCTTTAAGAAAACGTCAGCTTTAAATTGTTTTGCCTCACTATCACTAATTGTTTCAGCTACTGCTTCTGTTTTACCTATGATCACTTGCTCAGCTTCTGCTTCAATGATCACTTCAATAAAGTTACTATTCACTACTTTTTGGTCAGGTAAAACGGGTTGAATCAATTTCACCGGTTGTGGTGAGCGAGTAACATATATTTTGGCACTTTTTGAAGATCCATCTTGACTAATTGCTTCAATTTCAAAGGTATTCGCCCCATCATTTAGACGTATGGATCGATCAGTTACTACCTTGTTGTTCGTCAAGTCTAACTTAAGATAAATGTCGTTACCAGTTGCTTCTGGATATACTTTATCATTTTGTACATCAATATATACTGCTCGTTGACCATTGTAATAGAAGACCAATTCCTTTGCATTATTAAAGTTCATCGTCAAGTCAATATACCTAGAATCAGTCTCAAAGGTATTGGTGTCTGTTTCAGTCAGCGTATATCGACTACTTACACTTGGAGTAATATCAACAAATGGGCCATCACCTTTAAAGTAGAATAAAGTTAGCTTCGTCTTTGTTCTTACCGCTCCATCTGTTACCTCAATCGTAATTTCATTGGCTCCTACACCTAAATCTGCGAGGCTAAACGAAAAGGTTCCATTTGTTTTATCGATTGTTAAAAGAGCGCTTTGATTTGTATAAACCGTGCTTCCATACGCATTTTCAACAGTAATGGTCATATTGTCCATTTCAGTTGTAGGAATATTGATAAATTGCCCTATCATTGTATCAATATTTAAACCATCCGTTCCCCCGATTCGATCTCCATTAACCAAGTTGGTAATCTTAACGTCAGGAGTACTTACATATTGAACAGTATAGATTTCCATATTTTCTGATTCTGGCGCTGCTGGATATACTTCAAAAAAGTTATCGCCTGGTTGAAGATCAACAGTCACTTTATAGGTTGGTGCTTTCGTTGAATCGATATTGGCAACTGGAACAGCATTTGTTTGTCTTGTGCCATTTCCATCCACATAAACATGATTGATGAACTGATCTAAATCAGTAACCGTATTACTTGTTGTAATATAAAAGATTAGAGTTCGAATCGTTGCTGTATCAGAAAGCCCAGATGTACTTACCACATAATTTGAAGACGTATTTAAATATTTTAATTTATAGGTTTGTGATTGAAAGGTTGTCCCATCTGCCAGTGTAAACGTAAAAGAAAGCTCATTGATATCAGGATGTTTAACCGTATCAAATGTAAGAGAAAAAGAATCCGCCCCTTCATTGGTTAATGTGTAATTCGTTGTTTGTCCGTCATTTGTAGCGATCGATCCACTAATCGTAGATTGACTATCAAAATCATTTCTTGTGATAATAAAACTTCCACCATTATAAGTCACCTTCAACTGGTCATTTGCATCATTAAAGTTATAAACGTCGCCACTAACAGTTAATGGTTTAGTAGAAAAATTCATAGATGGAAGTAAATCTTGACCATCTACTTGTCCAAGAATATAGGGTACTCCTTGTGGTTCATAATAAACATCCAATGTGAGTGGATAAGTTTTCGTTTGATTCTCTGCTTGAATGGTGATGGAATTCTTCCCTAATTGTAAAGGAAGATCAGTAAAGGCAAATTCATCCTGGAGTTTCATTAACAGTCCATCGTATTCAACCCCATTAACAACAGCTACGATCGAATCAGCATTATATACCTTACCTGTTAGCATCACTTGATTATTATTATAGGTTAAATCATCTGTAATCCTGTTATCTTGTCTTAAATCTTGTGAATCATTATATAAAACTGAAGTGATAAATGGTAGATTCGTATATTCAACATATTTCGTATCTGATACTGTTTGGCCTTGATAAATACCATATACTTTAATTCCATTTAATCCTTCATATAACTGAACATCGTTAAAGGTAAAATTAGATCCTGAGATATCAGGCTTATCTGCCCCATCTTTATGTTTAATCTCAATAAGTCTCCCATTATCTATTCTATATTGGGTGATGGTATAACCTAAATCGGTAACACCATAGGCACTACCGGTGATATTGATTGTTGGCTTATTAACCTGTGTCGGTTGTTGTTCTGTACCCAATGGATCTGTAATTACAATTGGTGCTCTCTCCTCTGCTTTGACAAAAGCAGTGAAAGGAACTAACGAAATGACAAGTGCTAATGCAATAAAAAGACTTAACCATTTCTTAAATGCATAATTCATCATATCCTCTCCCTCGTCTAATTGGTCTTCTATATATATCGGAAGAATAGCAGTAAACTTTAACCCTTTTTAGAAAAAAGAGTCTCTGCACACTCTATTCTTCCTTTCCCTGATCAGTCCAAACTTGTACTTTTACCAAAGGGTCTTCTGGTGAACGATCGTAAAGGTAAAGCTTGTCGTTTGTTATGACCACCATATACTTTTTCTTCGGGTCTAAGGGGATCTTTTGCCCTTTAAATGTAATACTTTCTATCCCTTTCATCCAGTGGTAAGCACCAAAGGTCGTATAGGCCAATTCTGCATCATTTGCCGCTTTTACTTCTAATGGATAGGATAAAACTAGGTCCCCTTTTTCACCATGGGATTGATCAAATTTTTCAAAAAGGTGATTTAGATGCAAGTGAGATTCATATTCTGATGACTGGATCTGATCTAAGAAGTTTCCCTTCTGTGCAAATAGTTTAGTAATCATTGAATCGTCTTCACCTGAATAACGTAAAATTCCTTGAGTTGTAAATAAATCCATATAAGTAATATTCACGTAATCTTCACCATAATACTTTCCAGCTGGACTTAATGCGTAATAAAGGTCGCCATCTTCTTTCACCCAATGATCTGCACTATTTTCTATAAACGTGAGCATTTCATCTGCCAACTGTTTTGACTCTTCATCTTGCAGCCAATGATAAAGAGCATATAAATAATTGATTTCATATAAGGCATGGTTTAAAGAAACCAAGGTCTTACCCCGTTGCTGTTCTGAGTAATAGTCGGGATACAAATAACCACCATTAAGCTGATAAACAATTCCTATTTCTTTTAATTGTTTAAAATAGTTTTTAAACTGCATCCCTTTTTCAAGCGCTTCTTGATCATCATACATCAATCCATAGCGTATTAAGAATAAGGAGGCATCGACTGACATTCTGGTATCAATATAATTGGGACCTAGTCCGTAGGCTCGATTCAAATAAGCCGCATTTACCCCTGCACGCCAAAAACCGTCTTCCCTTTGCATCTTAATCAGTGTAAACTTTGCATTATCTACAAAGTCCTCTAATAAGCGGTTTGGTTTGATTTGTAAGGTTTCGATCAATAGCATGGGCACTGATGCCTGTAAACTGATATTTTTATTATGATACTCTTCTTTATCTTGATATTCTATCGGAGTATAGCGGTGAGTTCCCTCCGCTGTAACCCAAGTATTCGTCTTATGATAATTTTCACTAATCTCCCATGCTCTTTTGACAAAAGGATCCTCTACTTCTAGCTTTTCTTTACTTAAAATATACCATTGATCTAATGATTCCCCTGCATTGATGTTCAGTGTGTCTTGAGATTGGTATTCATCCTCTGAAAGCCAGGTATGTAATTGATCATGATCGATATAGTGATAGGCGCGACTACCATAAACTTGCTCATTATCTTCCATGTTTACTTTTAGTTGTTGATCTCCTTTAGGTGAATAGGCTTTAATAAAAAAGATTTGGTCTCCATTTGGCAGCTTTCTTTGCGTAATCACCAATTGACTGATGGTTTGATTTAGCTGATAAAATGCTACATAACGGAATTCTTCCATATTCGTTTGTTTCGTATTTCCAATCAACCGAAAATCTGTTAAGTCTCCATTCAGACTCCAACTAGCCTGAGGTAAATCTTCGCTTTTAAATTGAATCTGATTCCCTATTACATCTAGCCCTTGATAAGGTAGATCATTATTTATGGATTGTCCTAATTGTTGATAGGCATACATATAAATAAAGAGTGTTTTTGTATCCTCTTCCCAATGGACTTGTCGTTCAATTAAGGGTCTTAATTCATTTAGAGATATATATGTAGTCCCTTTGAATAGAACAATGTCTAATTTTCTCCATAAACCTTCTTTGTAAAATTGCTTTGACTTTACTTTAATGTTTACTTTTCTTTGGTCTGGATAAAAAAGTGTAATTGTATTCGTTCCACTATTCCATCTAGATGTAATTTCAAGTTTCTTTGCAATTGCACTTAGGGGTAGATATACCTTATGATTGTTAAATAGATAATCCATATCCTGACGAATACCATCTACTTCAATCATCCCTTTTTGTAGAGAAGGGTTTGCAAAAGAAAGTTGAGGAGTAAAACTAAATACGATCATGATGACAAAAATGAGAGTAAACCACTTTTTATTCATATAGCTAAATCCTTTCTACAATAACTTTTATGAATAGTATATCCGATTTAATAGGAGAGATATTTATTGATGAGAAAAACATCGACTCTTGTCATCTTTTGGGCACTTATCATCATTTTTACATTTTTCGGTTGTGTTAACAATAACCAAACTACAAAAAAACCAATAAATATAACAACATCACCTGTGCAATATGAGTATGATGTGATCGTAATTGGTGCTGAACCAGAAGGGATAGCTGCTGCTATTGCTGCAGCTCGAAATGGTGCAGATACCTTATTGATTGAAAAAAGGGATGGGCTTGGTGGTTTATTCACCTATGGCATGTTAAATCAACTAGATCTTGGTTATGACAAAGATGGCAATCTTGCAAACCAAGGTATTTTTAAAGAATGGCATCAAATCGTAAATAACAGAGGTGCTTTCGATATCGAAGGGGCAAAAGAAGCTTTTATTCATCTTATCGGTAAAGAGAAAAATCTAACCATTTTACTCCAAGCCAATGTACAAAAGGTTATAAAAAACGGTAATCAATTGGTTGGCTTAGAAGTGCAGGATCAAACCGGTTTACATACTTATCAAGCAAAACGATTCATAGATTCAACAGCAGATGCGGATATTGCGGCCATGGCAGGTGTCCCCTATTTTCTTGGTCAAGAAGATATTGGGTTAAAAGATACAAGAATGGCCGATACCCTTGTACTTGTGTTAAAAAATGTGGATTGGAATCGAATGAAAGTGGCTGCTGAAAATGGTGTACTTGGTGGAGCAGAGGTTTATGAAAATATGGCTTGGGGATTTACTGATGTCATCAATCAATACAAACCCATTGAAGCAAATACTCGCTTACGTGCGCTTAATATTGCTAAACAATTCAACAATGGCCTTGTGACGATCAATGCTTTACAGATTTTTAGTGAAGACGGATTAAGTGAAGAATCAAGAAAAGAAGCGATGGAACGGGGAAAAAGAGAGTCGATCAATGTCTTAAAGTTCCTTAGACAAGAACTACCTGGCTTTGAACAAGCAGAAATTGCCGTCTATCCACAAGAATTATATATTCGGGAAACAAGACATATCCTTGCTGAATATCAATTAACGATTAATGATATCTGGATGAATCGAGATAAATGGGATAGCATTGGTTTTGGAGCTTATCCTGTAGATTTACAAGCAACTTCTGTAAAGGGAGAAGGGGGTTATGAGAAGGTGATTACAAGACCGATCCAGTATGCGATCCCTTTTCGCTCACTCGTTCCTAAAGAGATAGATGGACTATTAGTAGCTAGTAAAGCAGCAGGCTATACATCCCTTGCAGCAGGAAGTGCGAGAACTGTCCCAATTGGCATGACTGCTGGGCAAGCTGCTGGAACAGCAGCAGCTATATCAATCCAGCTTCATACAGACTTCCGGAAAATGGTTAAAGATCGTGTTCCAATCAGTGAATTACAAAGGCGACTCAAGTTGCAAGGGGCACTTCTCTACCATTTTGATTCAGCATATCCCTATGAAGGGGAATGGTTTGATCAATCGATTCAACAATTATTGCCCTATGGTGTGATTCAAGCAGGCTATGAGAATGATCTATATGTCAATGAACTGATCACAAAAATAGATTTTATTGAGTTATTAAGCACAACAATAAAAAGAAGCCACCCTGAACTGTACGGGCAGCTTATAGAAGATCATCAAGATTTGATCAACAACATTCTTCAAGGTGATGTATTACCCTATTTAACTAGAGATCAAATGGCAACCTTATTATTAACCATCTTCAATCACATGAAGGTCTCCCCAAGTCCATGGGAACAACTGATGAAATTGAAGTTAGTTGATAAGGAATTGGAGGCAAGACTATCTTCTAACCGTGAGGTTTTAAGAAGTGAAGGGATTTATATGGTTGCTTTTATATTGAATAGATTATCCAATGTTTCTAGTTATAAAGTTTATTAAAAAGATCCGTGCTGTAATCTCTGATGTCAGATATATTAAGCATACCATGCTTTGACTTAATCTCGTTAAAGTATTTAGCTATTAATTCCTTATCTATTATCCGATCCGATCCTTCGTTGTCATTTAAGCCCGTTCTAGTAACCCGCCATGGCTCCTCAGCATGAGTCATTTTTTCTAAAACCTTGCCACTATAACAGCCAAAATTTCTAACAATGCTATCTAAAAGCTCTTTTTCTACTGTTGTTAATTTTATCTCCCCGTACTCATAATTCTCTTCTTCAATCGGATTATAGCCATGATCTTTGTATTTATAATATATACTTCTGAATACAGGGCCATGCACCCAAGCTTCACAGTTATTGTGAAATAAATATACCCCTGTAAAGGCTTTATAAAAGCCCTGCGAATAATACAATAGCTTTTGTAGAGCTAGTGGTGTTATATCAACTGAGTTTGTTAGTAAATATTTAACAACATAATCTATTTTATCTTCCATTTCAACGGTAGTGCCTATTGAAGTTTCATTATTTTCTAAAGCATTACTTATGCGTCTATACGCTACATCTGTAATGTTATTTTTATTTTGAACTAATATCTCTTTGAGATAATTGGGGTCATTAAGGATTTTTTTTAGTATATCAGAATATTGTTTTGTGGGAATATCTCCATCTAAATACCTGGTTAATGTACCTTCTCCCCAACCTAATAACAAGGACAAAGGCCTTTTCCCTACATCATATTTTTCTAATATCAGTTTCATTTCTGATACTGAAATCAATCCTTCTTTTTCTCTATATGTTTTATCTAACATAGCTAAATTATGATCACGAATTTCAGACACAAATATTTCACTTCCACATTTGTTGCAATAAGCTTCTTTTCCTATATATTCAACAATTTTACCTTTGATGTTTTTTTGTTTTTTCTCTTCTTTAATAGAGTAATCAACCATTTCATGACATCTTTCACAAAACCCTATCATTCAGGTTTCCTCCCTTTTTAATAATCTTTCATTTGATATTATCAAGTCATTTACTTGAACAGATATTTAATCGGCTTATTTCTTTTATGAAAAGAGACCACTATGGTAAAGTCATCTCCTTTTCTTGTCTGAGTCATGTTTATTTTAATATATATATCAACAGATTCTAAAGTGCCCCAGTAATCTAACTCATGATACTTACTGAATATGTACAATTTCTCATGGGCAAATTCTTCTTTTTCGTTATCAACAGCGTAGCAAAAATCGTCATATTGAATTCCTAATAATATTTCCTTTTCCTTTTTTGTATCAATTCTATAGTCCTCAATAAAATTGATGTTTTCATGTCTATTTTGATTTTTAGAAATGATATACTTTCCATCTAATATTGCTTTTCTAAACTTTTCAAGATACATTTTTATATCACCAGGAGTAAAATCTGTATATTTACATATTTTTCTTTGGCTAGAGCTCAAATTTTAGCCACTCCTCTTCCTCTATTATATTCAAATTATACACTATCTATTCCAAACTGAAAATAAAAATGTACTAATTGATACATTTTATTCAAAATGTTAATTATTATAATCCTATGTCCATAATATTTATGATACGAATATATGTTCCTATCATAGCAAATATTCATAATTATACAAGTATTTTCGAGAAATTTACTTATAATTTTTAAAAATTCTAAATAACCTTTGAATACTATAATAAAAAAGGAGGTGTAGATTACCTACAACCTCCTTTTTTATTTACGGGCGAGTTTTCGCATCATATTCTTCATCTTCTGCACTAATTTTACTTTCAATAATACTATGGATAATTAACCATTTCCCAGTTTCTTCGGAATAAAATATCTCATTATCTGAAAAATATCCGGATGGGTCTTCGTTAACGATTTCTTCAAACGCCACAGTAAAATTAATATCCTCTTCCGGATAAATGGAATATAGGATGTAAGACATTGCTTCTACCCAAAACCCCAGATCCTCTTTATTTTTATCATAGTTTGTATTATATGTCTTGTAATTTTCTCCTGAAATTACACCATGAACTTGAATGGTTCCTTTACTATCTCTGTTTACCCTGTAAAAATCAAGTTGAATTGTCCCGCTTTCAAACTCAATCGTTAGAAAATCTTCAGTATTCAATTGTTTTTCTAAATATTCTAAAGGTAAAGGTCCATCATTTGGTACATCTTCTAGATTAAATGATGCTTTTATATTATCATATTTTTGAGCAAGAGTACCTTCGAGCCAATGTGAAATATGGTCAATTGAAACTGCAAAATTAAGATTTCCTTCTCTAGATGCCTTTGATGTAATTCCGATTACTTCACCTTTTTGATTGAATAAGGCTCCACCAGAGCTTCCGTGTGTAATGGGAGCCGTGATTTGTACAAACTGAATACCAAAATACTCTCTAAATCCACTGATTATTCCTTCAGAGATGGTATTTTGAAACCCTTCAGGATTACCAATGGTTACAATCTTTTCACCACTTTTTGCAGTCTTTGGAGAGTTTATCTCAACAGGTTCAATATTAAATTTTTCCGTCGATTTAATGACAGCTAAATCTGTGTTTTTATTAAATACTACAATTCCTTCAATCTGATATTTTTTCCCTTCTGAGGTAGTGATTGTCCCAGCAGTCATGCCTTCTATTACATGGTAATTGGTTAAAACCAATCCATCCTTTATAATCACTCCACTTCCTAACAAACCTACATCTGTTTTGATCAATACAACTTTCTTGTTATTAAGATCAAATAGTTCCTGAGGGGTAAGATTCTTCTTTTCTTTAGATTTGGTAATGATGACTGTTTTTGTATTACCATCCCACGTTACTTTTGCACCTAAGGCTTCACTGACAAACCTTAATGGAACCATCGTACTTTTGTTGATAATTTTCGCTTTCTGTTCTAACTTCACTGATTTACCATTCACTAAAGCAAAGTCGTTTCCTACCACTAAGATAATAGTGGTATCCTCTTTTTGACCAATCACTGTCTTTGTATTGCCATCCCAAGTAATCGTAGCTCCAAGGCTTTCAAAGATCCCTCTCATTGGTACTAAAGTTGATCCATTATCAATTACAGGAGGCTGCTGATAGGATTGAACTTCCCCATTTATTTTTACTACAATATTTGATGCTGCATCAACTTGCATAGAAAAAACAAAAGTGAATACAAGAGTTATAAATAATAACAATAACTTTTTCATTCTATTCCCCCATTTTTATATTAGATAAAAGAATTATTCGACAGCAAGTATCATAATCCTTTCTTATCTTCCGTATATTGTCAAAATAGAGTCTAAATTCTTAGAAATTGTCGAAATTTGTATAATATATAATTCTAAAGGCATAGAAAAAGACTCACTTTTTTGTGAGTCGTTTAGTAAGGAATTATGAGAAAGGTATAGACATTGCTGTTCTACCAACGTCTATACTATCTTCAAATTTTAATACAGCTAGATTATAGTCTAATATACTTTGTGCTAATCCAACTTTTGCTTGATCGAGTTGAACTTGTGCTTTTTCTACATCAGTGGCCACACCCATGCCATTATCATAAAGCAATTGGTTTAATTTTAATCCCTCTTCTGCAATTGTTACCGATTTTTCATAGGCTTTAATTTCTGATTGCTTTTGCTTTACATCTAAATAATTACTTCTGACTTCCATTTCAATCTGTTTCTTAGTCGTTTCTAAACTCTTTATGGCTTTATCTAAATTTACTTTTTCTGAACGATATTGGAATGTGATTTCAGGATACTGTTTGGAGATGATATCAAAATTGATTTTCGCCATTTCGTATCCGTATTCTGCGATTTTAATTTCATTTCTTTTTTCAAAGGCTTGATTAATCGCATCAGCTATACTAACTTCTTTAAATTCTTTCGGAGTTAACTGATCTTTTAAATTTACTTGATCCATAACGTCTTTACCTAACGTTACGTTAAACGCCATTTTTGCCTTTGTTAGCATATCCTTTGTTGCATTATAATCATTTTCTGCATTGATTACATTTAATTCAGCACTCAAGACTTCTTGTTTTGTCACTAAACCCAATTCTAATTTCTTTTTCGTGGTCTCATACAATTTTTTATATGTATCTAAGTTTTCCTTTTTAATCTTAAGAAGTTGTTCAGCTTGTAGTAGTTTGTAATAGGATTCTTCAACTTGTGCTTTTAAGCCTTCTGTTGTAGCTTGCGCATTTCTTTCAGCATTCGCTTTAGTAAATTCGGTCGATACCTCTAATAATCGGTAATTTTGCAGATAATCAATGGAATCTTTTCTTTTGTCCTCATATAGTGGCTTTAACTTCCTAAGATTATATTTAGCTTTGTCATAATCTACTTGGGCTTGTTCTAAATCTAGTTTTTGTTGTTCCATGGTAGGGTTGTCTTTTAACATCAGATCTATGGCTTGATTTAGTGTTAACTCTGTGGCTTCACCTTGGAAGTCCATGCTATCAATGATCAATGAATTGGCTCTAGGAAAACTTATAAAGGAAAGTAGTGTTATTAAAGTGATTATAAATATTTTATTATTTTTTAACATACATTGACCTCTCTATGTTATATTTATATTTTTTATTTTATCCTAAAAAGTATTAAGAGGACAATGTATTGTTTTATATATTTACCTTTAAATCATAATAATAATGTGAACCAATTTCATAATTAGAAAGTTTCAGTAATTAAGCGAACAATGAATAGATATGATTATATAAACGTTGGTTATTTAAAACGGAATAATAATTTATTAAAGATGATTTCTAATTTGGTTCGCTTTTATCGACTTAAAAATGACTTATGAAATTGATTCAATGTAAAAATAATTAGATCTAATAATCTTTTCCCTTTAAATAAAAGAATAGAGTTCTTTAGGTTTCCCTAAAGAACTCTTAAATTATAAAATATCTAAATTCTTAATTTATTGGAAGAAGATATTCTTTGATACTAATACTGAACCATCGGATACTTTAACAACCTTAACTGTATAATTTGTATTACTTGTTAAAGAGACTGAAGGTAAAGCAGCACCACTAGTAAATGTAGTAGAAGCATCTACTGTACCATCTGCTTTTTCAAATTGAACAACATAGTCAGATGCATTTAAGCCACTCTCTAATGTTACTGTGATGGTATTAGTATTACTAATGATGTAGTTACTTGTAATTGTGTTAGCACTAGAAATTGGAGTTGTAGAAGGTGCTTTAACGGTTCTTACAATTAAATCAGTATATACAGAACCAGTTGCAACTCTTAAAGCTTTTACAGTATCACCAGATTTCAAGCTACTAAAGCTAATTGTTTTGTAGCTATCTGTTGCATCAACAATTACAGCATTCACACCTAATTTAATACCAGTTGCTCCACCAATATCTAATGTCTTATTAGTAACACTTGTTATTGTAGCAGTACCGGAAACAACTCTTGAACCTAGTGAAGATTCTGTTGTAATACCATCAATATCACCAGTTGTATCATTGATAGCCACTTCAACAATTTCATTTTTGTACACTGCATCAGCAACAGTTGCAAGTGAAGAGGATTTCTTAGTATAGTAAACATCTTTAGAACCATCTACAACTAGTTCTAATTTACCGATATCACCAGTTGTTTTTGTACCAACTGCAGTTGCAACACCTGCAAATGTTTCTGCAGTTCCACGAGTAGAACTCTTAACTGCTATTGCAACTACAGCATTATTAACAACATAGAACTTAGCATCAGTAATTTTATCAAAATCTAGATCTTCAAATGTGGATACCTCAATATCATCAACATCTGGAGTTGCAGCTGTAAAGTAATCTTCACCTAAGAAGACAACTGCATCTTTGTTAATTTTATCTCCATTATAGTAACTACTGTCTGTAGAAAAGTTAATAGAACCAGTGAATCCAGGATCAGGAATTTTTGTTAAAGATTTTAACACACCATCTGAATCTACTTCTACTTTAACAATATCATTTTGTTGAAAGTCAGTAGTTGTTGTACCTGCTGATGACCAAGGAGAAAGTGTAGTTCCACTAATACTGATTTTTGGTGTTGCTCCTCTTACGTCACTATCTTTAAAATCATATGTTACTTTTTCGCCTTTATTGTTTAGAACTTCTAATGTCCACATTTCATCAGTTCTATCCATATATTGAGCAATGTCTTTAGTTACAAAGCTATAGAATGATGTTGTTGCTACTGTACCTAAATCACCAGAAAGGTAAACCATATCTCCACTTCTATCTACAAATACAGTGACATTACCCTCATCTTGCATTGATTCAGCAACTTCTTGAGCTTTTGAATTATTAGCAAATGCAACTAAATCACCGTTAGCATCGATATATTTTGCAAATGCGGAGAAGTATGGGTTTGTATAGGCGTATTCTGTACCATCAACATCGATGGTGTCAACAAATACATGACCAATAGCACCAGTAACAGACTTATTAAATACTTCAGCATATTCAGCAGTAGTGTTGTAGAATAATACGTCACCTTTTTCTAAATCGTCTACAGTAATTGTTTTACCTTCTTTTACAATTGTATAATCTTCAAGGTCTAACTCATTACCATAAGCAAAAAGAATATTATCCTCAACTTTTTCAACAATTTGATAGTCATCCCATGAATAAACTTCTAGGAATTTAATTTCGTCATCACTGTTTAAAACAACTTTACCATAGCCATAGCTTGATCCTAAATTAGATGCATTAGATTTAGTTCCATCAATATAAATTGCCGCATTGTTAGCTAATTCATAACTAGCATCTGCATCAACTAATTTAATTTTAGAACCATCATATGTGATAGCATCTACATCCACAGTGTCGTTTACATTAAAATCAACAACTTCATCATCACTATTCACATAAACAGTTGCATTTGCGCCAAATGCAGCTTCAAAATCAAAACCTTCTGGAACAACTACTACTTTTGTACCTACTTTAATTTCATTGTCATCTAATTTACTATCTGTCCTTGGAATAGCAACTACATCATCTTTAATTTTTTCTACATTAAGATTATCACTGAGTAAAGTTTTTTCTTCTGTACCCTCAGTACCACTAACTACATATTTAGTTTGATCACCGAAAGTTACTTGAACTAATTTAGCAACAGTTAAAGCATTATCAGCAAATTTGAAAACATCACCACGTTTGGCAGGTGAATAAGCGGTAACACTGTCAACTCCATCAGTTAAACCTAATTCAATAGCTTTAACGATGTAGTTGGTTGGCCATCCTTCTTTGGCCACTTGTGGCTCATAACCTAATGCACGAACTAACATAGCTAGTGCTTGAGCTTGAGTTACTGGGTCTTTTTCACCGAATCTTCCATCAGCATATCCTGTAACAATACCTTGTTGTACAGCTACATTTACATAACCTTTAGCCCAGTCAGCTACACCATCTTTAAATGGAGTTGCACCATTTGAAGCTTTAGCAGCGGCTTCTAAACCAAGAAGACGAACTGCCATTGCAGCAAATTCTGCACGAGTGATTGTTGAATCAACTTTAAATGTACCGTCACCGTTACCTGTAAGTACTTTAAGAGCAGATAGACGGTTAACTGCGGATGCATAGTCACCAAGGTCTTCTGTTGTACTTGCAGCAAACGCAGGTGTAACCATTGTAAGTACAAGTGCGAATACTAAGAATGCATTTAATAGTTTTCTCATAACCTTTGTTTCTCCTCCTCTAATTCTGTTTGGTTGAGAGTTTTTTACATCTTTATAGCTCTGTTCTCTCATGTCTTGACACCCCCTCTCCTGAGTTGAGCACTAATCTCTATTTATATTTTTATGTCTACGGCGGTTAAACCGTAGAAACTTGTTAATATCGTCATTGGTACAATCATCTAGAAAACTACTTAATTGATTATACAATGGGTTTTCTAGTTCGTAAAGGGTAAAGTTTCCATAAATAGTTTATCTTTTATACTTCACGATTATGGGTTTTGTTATGTCTGACTTGCTGAATATATGGTATGAATTTCCTATACATTTTATTAGACGTAAGAAGCATGAAAAAGTTTCACCCTTTTTAAAAAATTTTTTTTGTCGTTTTAGCAACATGTTTTAGTATACATGGAGATAGCAAACTTTGCATTACTACATTTGTACTAAACTGCCCAATGTTCTAAAAATGGAACCATATTTATGAGTATGCTACAATACTCTATGTGAGGTGTACTATATGTTAAAACGATATTTAACAACCAATGATTACGGGGAAAAATCCATTACAATTCGCAAATCAGAATTTATTGGCTATGTGAAACATGCAACATCTGAAGAAGAGGCAAATGCTTTTATTGAGTCGATTAAGAAGAAGCATTGGGATGCGACTCATAATTGTTCTGCTTATGTGATTGGGGAGCATGACCAATTTCAAAAAGCGAATGATGACGGGGAACCTAGTGGAACAGCAGGTAAACCTATCTTAGAAGTAATAAAAAAGATGGGTCTTAAAGATACAGTTGTGGTAGTTACCCGGTATTTTGGCGGGATTCTGCTTGGTGCTGGTGGTTTGATTCGTGCCTATGGCAAGGCCGCAAAGGAAGGTATTTTGGCTGCAGGGGTGATCGAGAGAATCCTTTATCGACAGGTACATGTTACGATCGATTACACTTGGTATGGCAAAATAGAAAATGAGATGAAGAATCGTGGCATCACTGTACATGATGTACAGTTTCTTGAGAATGTGATGATGACGCTATTAGCGGTTGATGGCGAAGAAGATCAGCTGGTAAATATGGTTACGAATCTTACAAATGGACAGGCAGACCTAACCATAGGGGAAGCTCTTTATGTAGATAAAGCTTATCATCCTTATGGAGATGATGAGGACGAAGAAGAGGAAATTGAGTAACAATGAAGGGTTTGTATATTCCAACGCACTCCGTCGTCCGTGTATTTCTTCGAATAAATAATAAGGTAAGAAATACACTCCCAAAGGTCGTTGCTTATGGAATATACAAACCCATTTCTTTATCAACACTATCCCATCTTATCTACTCTTTATAACCCTCCACAAGAACTTTGGTAGGTTCATCATCCGGCCGGCACGTGTTGGCTGTTTGATTAGACGATGAAGCCATTCTAAACCAAGCTTTTGCATCCAGACTGGTGCCCGTTTAACATTGCCTGTAAGCACGTCAAAGGTTCCGCCAACGCCCATCACATATTGAACGGGAAGTTGATTCAAATACTTGGCAATCCACTTCTCTTGCCGTGGTGAACCTAAGGCCACAAAGAGATAGTCTGGTTCTGCTTGTTGAATTTTCCTTACAATCTTCTCATGATCCTTTTCATAGCCATCTTGAGTACCTACGACTTGTAGATTAGGATAGCGCTGTTGTAGGATTTCTCCTGCTTTTTGCACAACATCAGGTGCAGCGCCATAAAGGAAGATCTTCTTCCCTTCTTGATCGGCCACTTTCACCATCTCTTCAAACAAGCCAACCCCTGTGACACGAGGAATCGGGGGTAAATCTAATATCTTCCCTGCTACCACTAATCCGACGCCATCTGCAATCAATAGGGTCGCTTTATTTTCAATAATTGATGACAGTTCTTCATCTTGCAAAGATTTCATAATCTTCTCAGGGTTTTGAGCAATCACGAATTGCTTCTTCCCATTATTGATTTGCTCACGAAGGTAATCAACAGCTTGCTGCATATTTACTAGATTGACTGGCTTACCTAAAATTCTAACCCTTTGTAATTCAATTAAATGTTGGTTCATAGATTGATGTCCCTTATCGTTTGATTCCATAGTAATCCCCTTATATGATTCAAACATTCTCTGAATTAAATTGCAAAATAATCAAAGCCTAGTTCTTTGACCGTTGCTTTATCAAATAAATGCTTGGTATCGATTAAGATCGGTTGCTGTTCCATTTTTTCTTTGATCCAGTTGAGATCAAGATTGTCAAATTCCATTTGTTTTGCTAAAACAATCAACGCATCGGCATGATCAACGGATTGTTCTAATGAATCGACTGCATAGGAAACATGGGAATGAGTTGCAGGATCAAATGCTTTTACATTTGCCCCTCTGTCTACTAGAATTTTGCAAACATCATGAGCAGGGCTGATCCGATCGTCGTTAGAATAATCCTTCATTGCTAAGCCTAAGACACTCACTTCTGCACCTTGTAATGTTTTCCCTTGTTTCTCCAACATGTATTCTAGCATATTTACAATTCGATGAGGGACTTGGTCGTTGATCATTCTTGCCATTTGTAACAAGGATAGATCAATATTTAATTCTTCTTTCTTAGGGCGTAAATAATAGTAAGCGTTTGGTAAACAGTAACCACCTACACCTGGACCAGGAATAAGTAGATTGACTCGTTTATGGGTATTGGCCATGCGGAAAGTTTCCATGGTATCGATACCTAGTGCTTGGCAGAATTGTGCAAATTGGTTTGCCATCGCAATATTAACATCACGAGATACGTTCTCAAACACTTTTGCTGCTTCAACGATTTTCATATCAGAAGCGATGTGGATTTCTGCTTTAGAAATGAGGCGTAAGACCTCTTTTGCTTTTTCCGCACTTTCTGGCGTGATTCCAGCCACTACAGTTGGCATGTTTTCAAATTCTTCAAAAGCTTTCCCTTCCGCAATCCGCTCTGAAGCATAGGCAAGGTAAAAATCATTACCAGCAATTAGTCCACTTTGTTTTTCTAAAATAGGTTTCGCAATTTCTTCTGTTGTACCAGGTACAACGGTGCTACGAATAATGACGACATCACCTTGTTTTAAGCCTTTACCAAGGTCCATCATAGCTGATTCAAAATAATCATATACAGGCATGCCTTCTTTTACAGGAAGGCCTACGGTCACAATATAAGCATAAGATTCTGCAAAGGCATCGTTATAGTCTGTTGTTGCTTTAAATGTACCTACAGTTAATGCATCCTTCAAGATGTCTTGGATGGGTTTTCCATTATACTGTTCTAAGTGATAAGTCACCCCGTTATTCAAATCTTCAATTAAGGATTGATTTACATCTAAGCCAATCACATCATAGCCACGCATGGCAAAGCTTAAAGATAAGGGTAACCCTACAAAACCTAGACCAATCACTGTAATTTTTTTTCTTTCCATGAATATTCCCTTCTTTACTCATTTATAAGTACTACATGATATAAGTTTGTATATACAAACCCCAAATAATAAGAGGTAGTCATTTATTATTACGTGAACTTAAGCAACTGTTTCGCAATCTCAGCATTGGTTAAAGCGATTTTTTTCATTTCTTCAACAGGTCGTTTCATCTGTTCGCTAATCTCATGGCGATTAGCCATCCAGTCTTTCAATCGCTGAGTAAAATCTTGTTCCTTTTCCTTGATTCTTTCGATCGGCCAGCTGTATTGGTCGATCTTTGCTCTCTCCATAAACCGAAAGACCTTTGGATCATAAACAAGGCCAAAGGAAGGAACATGAGATATGGCACTTAAGATAATGGCATGTAAGCGCATGGCGATGACGCCATCCATTTCCTTTAACATCGCTGCCATTTGTTCTGGGGTATAGGTGCCTTTTACAAGATAAGCTTCTTCACTTCCTAGTTCATTTAAGATCTGTTGGCTAATCCTTTCATCTTCGCCAAATTGGAAAGGAAAAAAGATGATCTGCACATCATACTCTTCTTGCAACTGTTTTAAGGAACGAACAAGAGTTGGAATATATTGATGGTCTTCATCCCAGGAACGTAAAGAGATGCCTAGCTTGATCTTTTCCTGATTAATTGGAATTCCTTCCTGCTTGAGTAGCGCTAATCCATCTGATATAACCTGAATTCCTAAAGCTGGATCAGCTGTTACTTCTGTAGGGGGACGATTTACACCAACTTCCTTTAATAACGCTAATGAGGGTTGATCACGAACCGTAATCCATTCCACACGATTGGAGATCAAACGAACCAAACGTTGTGCTTTACTGGTTCGTAATGGTCCAATTCCTTGGGCATAGTACATCACAGGCGTGCCTGCTAATAAAGCAATCATCACTCGGCTTAACCAATAAGGAACGACTCGGCTGGAGTAATCTTGAAGTAATCCACCGCCACCAAGGATAAAAAGTTGGCTTTTGCGAAATTGCCGATAGATGACACCTAAGCCGTCAAAACGACGACCAATATAGAGGCTATTGACCCCATGAATCTGTTTGGTTTGTTCTGGATCACGGCTAAGAACAGTAATATCTGTCATTCCTTGCTGTTTCAGGGCATGAATCATGCCGGTGAGAATCGCTTCATCTCCTGTATTGTTCGCCCCATAATAGCCTGCGATCGTAACACCTTTCCTCATGATCCCACCTCTTTTTTTCTCGCAGATTTTTTTCCAACTTGTACTTCTTTATATACTTCGATTGTATTCTTAATAAATTGTTCGGCAGTAAAATGTTTTAATAATGTTTGATAACCATTTACCGCTAGCTTTCGTTTTAATTCAGGTTGGACCAAAATCTCCTGAATTCGAGCAGCAAATTGTTCAATATCTCCACTTGGTACATAAAAACCATTTCTCGCTAGTTGAATCACTTCTGACATGCCTCCTACATCAGTTACAACGACAGGAGTATGAGATGCCATCGATTCTAGCAATGTAATCGGTAACCCCTCCATATTGGAGGTTAATAAGAACAAATCTGCTTCTGATAATAGAGGGTAAATATCTTTGCGAAAGCCAAGAAAGCTAACCTGTTGTTCAATATTTAGTGAATGAGCCATTTCCTTTAGTTCAGCATGTAGTGGCCCATCGCCAACGATCACACCATGAAAGGGGATGCCATTTTGTTTTAATACGGCAAAAACCCGTAATAGCATCTTCTGATTTTTGACTCTTTCCAAACGGCCAATGGTCATTAAGATCGGAATATCCTCTTTAAGACCAAGTTCTTTCCTTAAAAAAGGCTCCGGTTTTGTGCCGATTGGAAAATCTGGGGATAATCCATTGTATACCACCTTGATTTTTTCAGGACGTATCCCATCTTGTTCTAACTCTTTTTTTAAAGAGCCTGCAACAGCGATGAATTTCTTGGTCAAAGACCTTGTCAATTTTTCAATCCGATGATAAAAAAGCTTCTTTAATGGATGAGCATAATCATGATAAATCGAGCTATGGATGGTCGTAAGTACCGGTATTCCTGTCATTCGCGTTGCTAATCGACCGATAAAATTTGCCCGAACCCCATGGGTATGCACGATATGTGGTTTTTTCTTCTTGATATATTCATGAAGCTGTTGAATGGCACGCAAATCTAAGATATGCTTCATCGGGAAAATGGTGACTGGAATCGAATGGGCTCGTGCTGATTCTGCAACCACATCATCAATAAAACAAACGATTTCCACTTGGATTCCCTTTTTTAGTAATTCTTTTGAAAGGGTAATGATGTGATTCCGGGAGCCCCCTTTTTCCCCACCACCAATCACTTGCATGATTTTCATAGATTACACTTACCTTTCGGAAGTGTTAGATATTCTAACACTTAGAGATTTTATAGGTAAGAAAGCCTACGCTTTCTTTTTTGTTTTCCAATGTAGGGCGAAGAGCATTCCGATAAAGGCATAGAAGTAAACGGCATCGGTTAATGCCTCTAAGATGCTTGCCGTTACGTTTTCGATCGCCATGGTCATGATGGCACCAGCAATCCCCATCAAATACACCTTTTGTTTCACTTCTGTTGCCTTGCCATACATGATATGAGCAACGAGCATAATGCTAAGAATTAAAGCGATAAAAGCAATTGCGCCCAGAATCCCCATTTCTGCTCCAAGTTTAATATAATGATTATCTACCCAAGTGGCAAATGGAATATTATGCCTTTGGGGAACAGAATCACCAAACATCCCTAACCCCACACCAAAAATAGGGTTTTCTTTTATTTTTTCAAAGGCAGCCATCCAAAAGGCTATCCGTCCATATTCACTGCTCATTTGATAATAAGTAGGGTCAAATAATTTCGCAAAACGATTAATTACACTCTCTGGCATGACAAAAGGTATGATCGCTCCTACCACAGGTAAGGCAAGTAACCACCACTTGTTCCACCTAAAAACAAAGAATATAGCCATCACAAAGAAAGCAATCCAAGCACTTCTTGAAAAAGTAAGGAGTAAAGCAATTAAAATTGGAATCGTAGCTAGAAAGTAAAAGATTTTCTGTTTCTTATCCTTTAAAAATAAGAAGGATGCGACAGTAAAAGAAAGAATCATATTAAAATACCCAGCTAAGGCATTGGGATTGCTAAAGATGGATACGATACGAAACTGTTCCGCATCTTTTTTATGTTCCCAACGTACGCTGTCAATTTTAAAAATATATTGGATGATACCAGCAATCGCAATCAATACCGTACTGATCACTAAAATCTGAATAAAACGGTCGATCATTTCTTCATCATCTAAGGTATATAAGGTAAGTAGAGCAAATAGCATGGGCTCAAAGATCACTCTACCCGCATCAATACTTACAGATAGCGGAACCACATTGACAATTATCGATCCGATAGAAAAGAATAAAAAGGTATAAAAAGGCCATTGAACATATTTTGGAATCGCTACATATCTTGGTTCATTTCGTTTTTCAAACCATACTGCAACGATGATTAATAGTAAGAAAAGATCATCCCATACACTTCCAATAAACGAGGGTAGACCCAATCGTATCCCGAAATCTAACCAAGGGTAGATTGCGAGAATCCATAACAAACGGTGTAAATTCTTCATAATGTCGGTTTTCCCGCCTTTCTTTAATTCTTACGCAGTAATTTCTTAGCACGTGTTTTTAACCAGTCTACTTCCGGAGTATCCATTTTAAATGTAAGGAAAATATACAGCAAACCGCCAATGGCTAGACTTACAAAGGTACGAAGCCAAAGTTCTATACCCATCGGCTTTGACCAAATCAAGAGAAGCCCTTGATAACTCCCCCAAGTGATAGCGGTAAAAATCAAGGCATTTCTCCAGATTTTCCACCAAATTTTCCTCTCTTGTGTGACGTCTAATGTTCCAATCTTTTTCACTAGCTTACGTCTTAAACGAATGTAAGCAATAATCGAGGAAATGGAAGTTGAACCAGCAACAGCGATCATCCCTAATTTTGGCACAAAGATCACCATTAACGCTACATTGATCGCTACTAATATAACACTATTAACCACAGGTGTCCAAGTATCTTGCAATGAATATAAGGCCCTTGTAATCACATCACGCATAGCAAAGGGCAGGATCGTAAAGGAATAGGCAGCCAAGGCAATTGCTGTTAATTGAGCAGCATCTGCATCAAATTGTCCCCTTTGAAACAAGATCGAGATAATCGGTTCTGCTAAAGCCACAAAAACACCAATCACAGGCAATAGTAGAATGCCTAATAGATGATAGCTCCGTGATAATAATTCCTTTGTCCCTTCGATATCCTGCTTGGAGATCTTATCTGCAATCATGGGGAATAAAGGTAAAACCATCGAACCAACAAACAAACTAAGTGGCAGCTGTGTTACCCGATTGGCATAGTTTAATGCGGCTAGACTTCCTTCTGGTAAGGTAGATGCCAACATTCGATCGGCAATCGTATTTAATTGAAAGGCACCAATACCAATAAAAATAGGAAGAATTAGCTTCCCCACTTGCTTAATATCTTCATTCCACCATATTCTTGGTTGAAAGGAAATCCCCTTCTTGATCGTAACAAAAAGTGCTAGAATGAACTGCAAACCAATCCCGATCGCCATCCCAATAATTAAGCTTTTGACCCCATAGGACTTGGCAAAAAATACAGTAGCAATAATCACCCCTGTACTATAAAAAATCGGCCCAAGACTAGGAATGAGAAAGTGCTGATAGGCATTAAGGATCGATGAAAACAAACTGATTAAGCCAATCGCAATCAGTGCTGGGATAATGATTTGGATCATTTCAACCGTTAGATTTTTTGCTTCTTCACCAAACCCCATTACATAAACCCCTGCAAACTCCTCAACAAAAAGGAAAAGCAAGGAAGCAAGCCCGATCATTACAAGACTTGTTAAGGTAAACGTACTACTAACCAGTTTTTTTAAACGTTCGGTTTCTTTTTGGTTCCTTAAGCGAATAATCAAAGGAATTAAAGCGGCAGATAAAGCTCCACCAGTAATGGTTAATAGCAAATTGGGAATTGTCGATACCGCTACAAAAATATCTGCTTGGTGGCTTGTCCCAAACTCTGCAGCAATAAATACTTCTCGTAAAAAGCCAATGATTTTACTTAAAAAGGTAACGCCCATTAAAAGAATCGTTGCACCTAGTATCTTCTTAGCTTGTGACATATGTTCTGTTCTCCTCAGCTTGTCCCTCTTCAATATATTTAACCGCTTGTTGCCATCTTGCATCCCAGGAATTGGCTTTGCCAATCTCTTGTCTTTTTTCGATTCTTTGCTTTTCTTTTTCACTGGATTGAATGGTTCGGCGAATCGCTTCGATCATTTCCTCTTCATTTCCGGCAATCTCTACCACCTCTTGATAAGCAACAACTTCTGGTAAAGGTGTAGAAACCACTGGTTTTCCTGCAGATAAGTATTCAAATAGTTTAATTGGATTGACACTTTCTGTAAGTTTGTTAATCTTAAACGGAATCAAACAAGTATCAAAATGAGCAATATATTCAGGCAGCTGCTGATAAGGTTTAGCCCCTAGCATCGTCACATTGGGCAATTGTTTTAATTCATCCACATTAGTTGCAACAGGACCAATAAAGACAAAAGAAACCTCAGACATTTGCTTTGCTACGCTTGTTACAAGGGGAATATCGATCCAGTCACTAATTCCTCCGACAAAGCCAACGATCGGATGAGGGACTTGCTGTAACTCTTCTGGAATTTCGACTATGCCAGCATTTGTGCCTTTTCCTTCTCCTTTTGCTTTTCCTTCTCTGGCAAAATGCTCATATTCTGCTCCATTTGGAATCAAGTAAAAATGTTTGCTCCAATCTTTGCGATCTTCCATCAATTGTTTTGCAGTGGCAAAAGAAAGATCTGCTCGTCCCATTAATTCCTTTTCCATTTGGTAGACTAGGTCTGCATTGATTAACCCTGTAAAAGCACCATGATCATCGACACAATCATATATGACTTTACGGAAATTAAAATAAGGGAGAAGGTCTACTGCATTGGGTAAAAAAGCATACAAATCGATTTGAATAGGTTCTTGATTCCCATCGGAAAATTTTGTTTTCAATGCCCGTTTGATCGTTTTCGCTATCCACCATTGATTGATTTTGTTAATCACACGAATTTTATTGCCAAAGGGTAAGGTAGGAGGTGGTGCCAACAAATAGACTCCATCTTCTACATGGCGTAATCCTTTTAACCAATTCCTCCAACGATTTAACATCTGTTTATTTTTCAATGGTGCAATCAATGTTGCAGGTGGTTCTAGATAAATCACTGTCCACCCAGTCTTTGCACTTCTTCTCATGAAATGGTGGGGACGGTGCTGAATTCCTTCCCATTCCCCTGCTGAGATGGCAAGCATGATTTTTTCCATCCTCTTACCCCTTTCGTTAGGTTTGTATATTCTAACGCGTTCCGTTGTCCATGTATTTCATACAAACCCCATGCATTATTCTTAAAGATTTTGTGTTTGCAGTTATAGAAAAATCTTTCCCTAAAGGGAAAGAAGAATCTACAACATTATTGAACGAGATTACTCAAATTGTTTTACACTGCTATATTTATCTAAATGTTCCAAAACCTTTTGTTTGTCTTCCTCATCATAGTAATAATACCAGAGATTGTCCCGTGAAGATCTCCCTGGCGTTCCACTTAAGGTCATTGGATGCCAATCTGCCTTGGAAAAACTACGATAAGTTTTCATAATTGAGAATAAATCCTGTTTAGATAAATCAGTACTAATATGTTCGCCTAAAATATCTAAAAGCTTTGGTGCCTTCAGAATCGTTTTTGCACTGACAGCTTTTTCTGCTAAAGCTCGAATTACATACTGTTGCCTCTTAATCCGGCCAAAATCCCCTTCTGCATCATGACGATAACGAACATAGCCTAATAATTCCTCGCCATTCAAATGGTGAAATCCGGGGGTTAACTCTACTTGAATATCACTGGCAATATAGTACATACTAGATGGCGTATAAACTTCTAAGCCACCCAAGGCATCAACAATTTCTGTAAATGCAACAAAATCTATCGCAATATAGTTGTCAATCGTGATCCCAAAGTTTTCTTCAATCGTTGCTTCTAATAACGGTATCCCACCATAAGCCATCGAGTGGTTAATTTTTTGATATCCGTATTTAGGAATACGTACATAAGTATCCCTTGGAAAAGAAACAGTTGCTACTTGCTTTGTCTTTGGGTCAATCCTCATCACCATGATCGTATCTGACCTAGCCCCTTCAAAAGACTGATCTTCTCTGGCATCTACCCCTAATACAAGTACATTCAGTGGCCGATCAAAGGAATTGGTAAACAGATCAGAAATCCCAAATTCATTATCCTGTGTTTGATCTGGTTTTTCCCCTTGTGCATTGCGAAAGATGCTTGAACCAAATTGATTAAATGTATAAAAAAGATATCCCCCTAATAAAAGGGATAAAACCAAAAAAGAAAGAAGGGAAATCTTTATTCCCTTTTTCCACTTATTTTTATTTTCTTTTCTTTGATTCCATCTGTCTGTTCTCTTTAAGTGATTATTCATCTAATTCATCCTTTACGCATTAACCTCGGATATGAGGCTTATTCACTGCAATCCCAAATAACCAACTACCCACTCCTACAATAAAACGAGTCACTGGTTTTTTTGTTTCACCAAGGATTCCTGTCCATTCCACCCCAATTAAGACGAAAAGAACAAGAATGGTCATCACAATAATCCCGATCCATACCGTGGTTTGCGATAAAAAGATGGCTGCCAAGCTAAACAAGATATTGATTCCATAAATAATCAGCACTGTTTTACGATGGGAAAAACCCATATCGATTAAGCAATGATGAAGATGTTTTTTATCTGGTGCCGTAATTGGTAATTTTAAGCGAAAACGGCGAATGATCGCAAAGATCGTATCAAAGATCGGCACTCCTAAAATGACAATCGGAATCAAGTAAGAAACGACGGTAATGTTTTTAAAACCTAAAATCGACAAGGTCGAAAGGAAAAACCCCAGATATAATGAACCGGAGTCTCCCATGAAAATTTGCGCCGGATAAAAGTTAAAGAATAAGAAACCGATGGTAGCACCTAATAAGACTAATGTGATGATTGCAACCATAGTATTTCCCATTATTAAAGACATAATAAATATTGTTGATAAAGCAATGGAAGAAACACCTGCAGCTAATCCGTCTAATCCATCAATCAGATTTAAGGCATTGGTGATACCCACAATCCAAAGGATAGAGACCAACCAGCTCCATTCACCTAAATAGATGATTTTATAAAAGACTGGAACAGTAATAAATTGAATTTTTACCCCACCAGATACAACAATCGCTGCAGCGATGATTTGAAAGACTAATTTCGTTTTTGCAGACAAAGGCTTAATATCATCGATGATTCCTGTGATCACGATCACAAGACTACCTAAAAGTATCCAAAACAACGGTTCCTCGGTTTCATTTGCAAAAAGAATTATGCCAATCGTCGTTGCCAAAAAGATCGCTACCCCACCCATTCGAGGCATCACCTTTGTATGCACCTTTCTAGCATTTGGATGGTCAACTGCACCTATTTTTATCGCTATTTTTTTTATAATCGGTGTCAATAGTATGGACAATACTAACGGAACTCCAAAAATGAAGAACCAAGTCATGATTGATCCCCTTCTTTATCTTTCTTTTTTTAAAAAACACTAGATTTAATCCAAACTTGATTGTATTATAAAAATCGTACACAAGACAAGAGCTATTTTTCTTGAAATTGTAAATACGAGCAGAAAGGAACATACATAATGAAAAAAATTTGGCTTCTTTCTTCGATTGCCGCAGTTATTCTCTCTCTTTATATTGGAATGGCCATTCGAACAGAACACCCAATGAATCAGTTATATGATTCAGTCATAGACAAAATCAATCATACTCATGTAGTGAACTTTAAATCTGGTTTTGCAGTGAATCAATATAACAATGGCCAAATTACCGAACAATGGCAAATGAAGCGGGAAGGAACCTATGATGCCTGGAGTAAATATCTAAACTTCCGTAATGTCTTACAATTTACAAATATAGATCAGCAAGACAAAGAAGAAGTAGAGGAAAAGACCTCTTTATCCCAAGATCCAAAGGGAAATATGATTTTACTCCCGATACAAGAGACCTTTTTTAAAAACGGGCTTTATCTCACCCAAAATCGAGAAACAGGCCTTTGGACTTCTCAATCAAAAGATTCGTTTCAATTGTTAGAATTATTGCCGTTGAATGCGGAATTGTTAAATCGTTATGCCAAACACTATAAATCAGAAAACCGTGGTAAATTCGTCGTCTTCTTTTTCTCAGTCGATCCGAATTATTTATCAAGGACATTTCCAACGATTTTAGAATCAGATAACCTTTCCTTCCCAATGCGTTTTAAAGAAGGAACGATCAAAATGTTAGCTTACCCTGATTCCTTATTACCAAGAAGAGTCTATTCGATCTACAAAATCGAAAACCTTGAAACCGGTGAAGTGTTTGAATATAACATCGACACCTATTTTAGTGAAAATGAAGATTATCAGGATCTGGAAGAACCAGCTATTCCTCAGGATGTTTTAGAGCGAGCGAAAGCGATCAAGTAGAGGACATGAATTTTTTCCAACGTGCTCCGTTGTCGATACACTCCAAAAGTCGCTGTTTTTGGAATATACAAATCCCGCAGCCAAAGAGTATGTGATGTAGAAGAAGAGCCAGATATTGATTCTTGGCTCTTTTTTTTTTTAGGTGTCAGTAACCATATTCATTGTTGTCAAAATTGATATCGTTAGCCTTGAATCGTCTGTTTAAGTCCTTCGGCTAAGGAAGTCTTGGCTTGCCAATGTAAGGCTTTAGCTGCTTTTGTCGGATTTAAACAACTGTAGACAATATCTCCTTCTCTTTCAGGCCCATGAACAAATTCTACCTGTTTTTCAAAGGCTGCTTCTAATTGTTGGATGAGCTCTAATAAAGAAGTCTCTTTACCCATGCTAATATTAACGATCGCTTGACTACCTTCTGTCATCGCTGCCAGATTGGCTTTGGCAACATCGCCAACAAAGACATAATCCCTTGTATGTCTGCCATCGCCATTGATCGTAAGCGTTTCTCCCTTTTTCAACTTATCAACAAAGATAGAAACCACTCCACCTTCTCCCTCTGGTGTTTGTCGTGGACCGTAGATATTGGCATAACGTAAAATCGTATAATCAATGTCATACATGCGATGATAAAGCATGATATATTGCTCTGCAATCCACTTAGATAATCCATAAGGGGAAACGGGTTGAATCGGATGCTCTTCGTTAATGGGTAATGACACGGGATTCCCATAGATAGCCGCTGATGAAGAATAGATGATTTTCTTAGAGCCCACCTTCTTCATTAAATCTAAAATGTGAAGCGTTCCTGCGACATTCACCGACTCATCATATAGTGGATCCTTGATCGATGGGGGAACCACCGATTGTGCCGCTAGATGATAAACGATCTCTGGCTTTTCTTGTTCAAATACCTGATCTAGTTCATGTGAACGAATATCTACTTGATAAAAACGAGCCTTGGGGTTAAGGTTTTCCTTTTTTCCCGACGTCAAATTATCTACAATACTTACTTCATGTTGTTGTTCAATCAATAAATCTACAATATGGGAACCAACAAAGCCGGCTCCACCTGTTACTAATACTTTCATGACTTCACCTCAATAATATTAGACGTGCCTTAGATAAATAAAGTTTCAAATTCTTCTCTATTTTACATCCGATTTTATTATTCGTCATTAGGTTTTAACAAAAAGAAAAAAGGATACCAAAATGCCAAACTTTTGTTTCTTCCTGCTCCAATTTTTCATATAACTTAGAAGAATTAAGAAGGCTTAAAGCATCTTTGTCAGAAATATTCATCTTTTCAGCAATCATTTGGGCTAAGCGTGAAACTATCATCTGTAAAACAGTTTGGAACTCTTTATCTTCACTCATTATTCTGCTCCTCAATATCCAATTTTCCAACATATCGTAAATAAGATTCTGTATCAATTTACTTTCTTTTATAGCAAACGGTTTATGGATTCATTATTTGGAAGTAAATCATACAGGTTCCTATCTATCCTTTTAGATGCATAAATTGCAAAAAGACTTTTTCACTTGTCGCCTATTTTATTGAGAAACATTAACAAGTTACTTTGGGTGTTTAGGAAGGCATACCATTCATACGATCAGGGAGGATAGAGTCTTCCCCTAAAGAGCGCCCTGAAAAAAAGATTGATTATATTCGATGGAGGTATCCAGTTTCTGTTCTTCAAAGTAGACCCCATGATTCGATTTAGACAAAAAATCTATATATAGGAATATATCTAATCAAAACTAGATATTGTATTTATCTTGCATTTTTTATCTTTATATAATGTTGGTTTTGCAACTTTAGATAATATGCGTGGGTAGATGTATTTATAAAAGAGGGCAAAAAAAATTTAGAAAATTCCAAATGACCTGGCTCAACTGGATTTTCTATACCTAAATTTGCTTGGACTTTATAAACACTTTTACAATTGGGACAATTTATATCTATTATTGCTACGTTGCCTCGTTCAATTCGTTGTGAAGGTGGTTGACTTGGTGTATGTATAGATTTAAATATTTGTGATTCTAATGTTTCAAACACTTTATAGATATTAGTATCTAGGGTCATTTTTAACAAGGTATAATAACGCCTAATAGCATCAGCCAATTCTTTATCCTTAGAGTAATCAATTATTTTTAATTTCATATTTTCTAAATCAGATATTTTAATTGATCTCCCATGAGTTAACCATTTACTATGATCGGCAAGTTCTGCTGCTACCTCTTCGGCTCGTTGGCGTTTTTCTTCCAAGGTAACAGGTGAACCGTCAGCTGAATGATTATTCCAATCCTTAAATTTATATTTAACCAACCATTCTTTAACTAAAACCTTTGCAAAATCTAGGGCATTTTGTGCACCTTGTAACTCTCCTGGAGAAATACCTTGGAGCACAGGTATGTATGCTTGATTTAAACTCCCTTTTTCCTCCACTTCAGCCTTTATTTCATCCATTCCCTTTAACAATGCGTCAGCCGAAAATGTTTTCCCTTCTCTTGAAATTTGAGCATCTATAGGGCCTAATGCTGAGGCGGGTTCCATTAATATTTCATCACATGACATTGCAATTATAGTACCTGCACTTTTTGCCCAGCCAGGTACTATAATTGCAACATCGTCGTATCTTTCTCTAATTAACTTAACAATATCCTCAGCAACTTCACCAGATCCCCCAGGTGTTTCAATGATTAAATCAAAAATTCAAAGGCTTCTTTTCGACCTTCAATATCTTTTCGATCTCTTTTGATTTCAATTAAGACTATATTTCCATTGTTGTCCACTGCAGTAAGATCATTGATACCATGTTTGACATTTCTAACTTATTTCCCAAAAATAAGTATTGATTCTTCTTCATCGCATATCATATCGATATTCTTTCTTAATAATTCTTCGATATCACTTTCTTTATAAATAAGCTCCGAAAAAGTGGTAGCACCTATTTTTACAGCCTTATCATTGGATACGTTATACATGTCATGCCCTCCCGAATAGGATTAGTTGTTTACATAATTTTACCACAATACAAATTACGTATATATCCTGACTTTTGCAGCAAAATCAAAGAAAAAACAGCCTTGAACCCGCATGAATGTTGGTTTCTTGGCTGTTTTTATATGTCCAAGAGTTGTAGTGAAAATTACCCTTTTTTGACCTCTCCCAAAATTTTTTTTATTTCTCCAAGTGACATGTATTTCTTTCCGAATTCGATGTCTAATTCCTTACCGATGTCGGTCAGTATT
>NZ_BDGM02000025.1:0-44331 GCF_001748485.2 Tepidibacillus sp. HK-1
CTTTGCCGCCGGCTTCCTTCAGATTCCACCTCACGATGGACACCCTTGCCTTAGGCTAATGGTTGGTTGCTACATACCCCCATAACGGACTTTCACCGTCTAGTTAATCGCCATGCGTGGCGCACTAAAAAAAACGGCAGCTGTTTTTATAGCTACCGTTTTTTACTATAATATTTCTTATCAGACTATCATTAATGGACCACAATCGTTTTCCACTTAAACAATCCTTCTAAATCCAATTCATATTTTTTGTCCTTTTTGAGGATAAAAGGATCCCAGTAGATTTGAATACCTTCCTCCTCAAGAACTCGATAATATCCCTCTTCCTTAGGTTTGCCTAGTTGTGCCCCAACGAAGAGAAAGTTGGTACAGCAACCTGTTTGAGGTGCTTCTGCGATGGTAAGAATTCCCCCATTATTCTTAATATACTCTTTTAACCTTTCAGTCAACTCGATTTGAATGTCAAAGACTGGAATAATAGGTTTCATCCGTTTCTCACCTCTCTAAAAGATTTTACTGTTCTCTAATTTTCTAATGAAACTGAATATTGTTTTCTTGTTTTGATAGCCTTAAGCGCAAAGATGATGACGATTGCTGCTGTAATGATTAACCCTACTGGGTATGAAATCGTTGTTGGCAATCCAAATCCTTCTGGCGCTTGTAAGATATAAGTGAAAGATACTGCTGTCATAAAAGTAGCTGGAATCGTTGCAATCCAGTAATTCTTTCCTTCTTGTACTAAGAACATAGCTGCCGCCCATAAAAGGATCATCGCTGTTGTTTGGTTCGCCCAGGAAAAATATCTCCATAAGAAGTTAAAGTCGATTAATGTTAAACTATAACCCACTGCAAATAATGGGAGTGTAATCATTAAGCGTTTACTAATTTTACGTTGACTTAGTTTTAAGAAATCCGCAATGAGAAGACGTGCACCACGGAACGCAGTATCTCCTGAGGTAATTGGTAATACAATGACACCGATAATTGCAAAAGTTCCACCAACTGCCCCTAACATAGAAATAGAGACTTGGCGCACAACTCCTGCTGGTCCACCATATTGTACTAATGCATCTTGTAGTCCATCAACTCCATTGAAAACAGCCATTCCTGCTGCTGCCCAAACCATAGCGATCATGGATTCAGCAATCATCATGCCATAAAATACTTTACGTCCATATTTTTCATTTTGAATGGTACGTGCAATAAGTGGAGATTGAGTAGCATGGAAACCACTAATCGCACCACAAGCAATCGTAATGAAGAGTAATGGCCAAACTGGTAATCCTTTTGGATGTAAGTTGCTTAATGTTAATTCAGGGATATGATAACCTTTAACAAGCAATCCTCCCCCGACACCGATCGCCATAATAATCAATAAAGCACCAAATAATGGATAAATCTTCCCGATAATTTTATCAATCGGTAATAAAGTAGCCAAAATATAGTAAACGAAAATCAAGGCACTTACAATTCCTAAAGTCATCCAATCAGGTGTTAGTGTGACAATTAAAGAAGCAGGTCCTGTTACGAAAACGACTCCAACTAAGATCAGTAATACTAAAGAGAACACGTTAACAAATTGACGCATACCATTACCAAGATATTTACCAACTAAGTCAGGTAATTGTGCACCATTGTTTCTTACGGATAGCATACCAGAGAAGTAGTCATGAACTGCACCGGCAAAAATCCCACCTAATACAATCCACAAAAAGGCGACTGGACCCCACAATGCCCCTAAAATAGGCCCAAAAATGGGTCCTAATCCTGCAATATTTAATAACTGAATCAAGCTTCCCTTTTTCCAATCAATAGGTACAAAGTCCACACCATCATTACTTACATAGGCAGGTGTTTGCCTATTTTCATTCACACCAAATACTTTCTCAACATATCGCCCATAAAAAATATAACCTAAAATAAGAGCTACAAATGATAATAAGAAAGTAATCATGATACATTTCCCCTCTTTCTCTTATGTTGATTAATTTGCAATCGTTTTCAAATTCAATTTTAATAAAAGAAGGAAAAATTGTGTCTAAATTTTGTCTAAAATGTTCAAATCTTGGTATGAATGGCGATTATTTTGTCCTGTTTGGTATTCGCATTAAAGCTCTAGTGCATCTCTTAGTGGTTTGACAAATTGTCTACTTACAGGAACCTTAGATTGTTGTTGATCTTTCATCGTCAAAGTATATGCACCATTAAACCAAGGAGTCATTTCTTGAATGTGGTTTAAATTTACTAAATAGCTGCGATGTACACGAAAAAAGGAAAAGTTCTTCAATTTTTCTTCTAAAACCTGTAACGTGTATTTGGTGGTATAGGTTTCCGCAAATGTTTTGATTAGGACACCCCGACCCTCTCGAAAGGCATATACAATATCATTTGGATCGATTAAAAGCACGCGTTCTTCAAGTTGAACAGCTAATTTTGAAGTATGTTTAGACAGCTGATTGGAACCTTCTCTTAATTGCTCGAGCCATTTAAAAAAAACTTCTTGATTTGGATGATTTAATTTTTCTTTAATCTTTTCAATGGTTTTCATCACACGATCTTCGTCAAAAGGTTTGAGCAAATAGTCGATCGCATTCACTTCAAAAGCATGAATCGCATGTTGATCATAAGCCGTTGCAAAGATAATGAAAGGTTTCTTTTTTAAGTCTAGCAAAGTTCTAGCTACTGTTAATCCATCAATTTTAGGCATCTGAATATCTAAAAATACGATATCTGGATTTAAATTGAAAATTTTCGTTAAGGCCTCTTCTCCATTCTCCGCTTCCCCAACGATCTCTATCTCATCCTCTTGACTCAATAAATATCGTAGCTCATCCCTAGCTAAAGACTCATCATCCACAATCAATACTTTTATGGTCATCGCCTATTCACTCCCATCTTTAACCAATTGGTACCAGGAACCAAATCAATGTTCCTTTTCCTACTTCACTTTCAATATGAAGCCTTGACTCTTCGCCAAACCGTCCAAGTAAACGTTGGTGTACATTATATAATCCTAATCCAGTTCCAGATACAGATTCTACACGTTGGTAAAGCAATTGGTTGATTCGCTCTACTTCCATTCCAATTCCGTTATCTTTTACGGAAATCATGGAATGATTACCCTGTTTTTTTAAAGTTATATCAATCATCCATTCTTGTTGGCTGTTCTTCAAACCATGTTTAATTGCATTTTCTACTAACGGCTGTAATGTTAATGGGGGCAATAATACATGCTCAACTTTTTTATCAATGTCAAAATTCACCTTTAACCTTTCAGAAAATCTTGCTTGTTCAATATTTAGGTAAGCTTGTGTATGTTCAAGTTCTTGTTTAAAAGTAACGAGTTCATACATTGACGCATTCAAGTTTTGGCGAAAAAAATGTCCTAATTGAATCAGCAATTTACGTGCTAAATCAGGTTGTGTACGAATCAAAGCGACAATTGTATTTAGTGAGTTAAATAAAAAGTGAGGATTTACCTGCGCTTGTAATGCCTTAATCTCGGCATCAGTCACTAACTTGGCTTGTTTTTCTGCTTCAATCACTTCAAGCTGGTGAGAAAGCAATCTCCCTAGACCTAATGCTAATTCCTTATCTACTGGTCGAATTTGCTTAGGGTTAGAGAAGTAAAATTTTAAAATTCCTATTGGTTGATTTGATTTCTTGATTGGGACAATAATGGTTGCCTGTAAAGGACATTTTGGATGTTCACAGCGTATTTCATCGGTTGATTTTGCTACATATATTTTTCCTGTTTGTAAAACTCGTTTGGTTGCCTCCGTTAACAATGAATGACCTGGAATATGATGGTCACTTCCCAAACCCACATGGGATAATATCCGATGTTTATCTGTAATCGAGACAGCTGAAACCCTTGTTGTTTTTAATAATAGCTTTGCAATTTCAGTGGCAGATTCTTCATTCAATCCTTTACGAAGATGTACAAGGGTTTGATCAGCAATATGTAAGACCTTTTGTGCTTGGTTGGCCTCAATCCGGTCTTCTTCATGAATCACACTGTGAATGATCGCAATAAAAATAGCGATACCAATACTATTAGCGATAATCATTGGTAGTCCAATCACTTGTACTAATGCCCATGCTTTATCAAAAGGTTTAGCAAGTAATAGGATGATGATCATTTGTACTGTTTCAGCAACAAACCCTGTCAAAAATGCCATGCTAGTAGAAACGATTCGACGATTGCCAAATTTCTTATAGACCATCCCTGCCATTAAACCCTCTGTAACAGTTGACATGCCACAGGCTAACCCAGTAAAACCACCTAAAAGCATACGGTGAACCGCAGCAATGAGACCAGCCCCTAATCCAACCACTGGTCCTCCTAATAATCCTCCAATCGCAACACCAACTACCCTAGAATTGGCCAATGCTTCGTCAAAATCAATTTGAACGATATCTTTGATCCATAATGTAGAACCATGAGTTTCAGGTTGGATCGCAACTCCAGTATAGGTTCCTACAATTCCAAAAAAGCCAAATAAAATCGCAAGCTTAATCTTGGTAAAGGTGTCCGATTTATGGTCAATTAATTTGCGAAAAGTGGTTGATCTAGTCAATACAAATGCGATCGTCACAATTAAACCGATTCGTTCAATCATCAGTAGAAGTAACTGGAACATAAAATGATGACCCCTTTAAAAGAAATGATTTGTCTTCTTTCATGTTACCATTTCAAAGGGTAAAATAAAAAGCCACTTTTTAAGTGGCTATGATGCTTCATAGATGGAAATAGATTGAACCTTGTCATCTTCAATTTTAAATTTAATAGCAAACCAATAGTCATCAGTGGAGTAAATAAGATCACCTGTTTCCCGCCAATCATAGGAAGGGGGACCGTATTGTTTGATTACCTCATCGACTGAACTTCCAACTTGAATGCCCCGATCTGTCGGTATCAATCCATCATCATTAGTCTCTATCAAATGTACATAGGGTTCTTCTGTTTCTAATAAAGCATGAACAGTTATTCCTTGGTAGACCATAGCAAGGTCATATCCATACATTTCATCATAACTCATATAGGCCATCATAGGTTGGTCAAAATGACCAGTCACTTCATCAACAGTTGAACCTAAAATCACCTCTTGGAAGCCTAATTCTGAATAAGTAAGTGGTGAGCCTGGAGCTGGAACCTGCCTATTCAAAATAGTAGGAACAATCCCTCTAGCCGTTAAGTATTTGCTCAATTGAAAATTAATCAACTGATTCCTTTCATCAAATTGTAACTCCAATCGATACCCATTAACATCATCATAAATCCATTCTTCTAGATTCTGCCATTCACTTTGTTTACTTTGCACCAAATTCGGTTTCCCCAATTTTTCTTGAATTTGTTCTTTTGTTAAACCAATACGAAACCCTGGAATGATGATTTCCATAAAATCTTGAGGTTTTTTAAATATCAGTGAAGTTGGAAAAGCCTCTTGTAACGTATTTACTGTCCCAGAAGAAGGATTCTGAGGGTTCTTTGGGGTCTGTGGATTCTCTGGTACCTGTGGCTCGACCAAGTGTTTTTGTGAATCGTTATCAAAAAGATTACAACCTGTTAACAAGAGACTAAGAAGAAGTAACCCTATGATTATTTTTGAAAAACTTTTCATATGAAATCCCGGCCTTCATAAATTTATGGGCTATCATAAAAATTGAATCTACATTATTAAGACGTAGCAGCCGGGCAAAAAGTTTCATTTATTTTTTTAAACTTCAATCTTTTTTATAACATAGATTTTTGAATGCACATCGGCTACAATGTTCAAGATTCTGAGTAAAATCTTCCTGAGCTTGGGATTGGTTGATCTTGTTCATTATTTCTTCTAATTGTTCTTCCCACTCTAATAATCGTGCTTCATCGATTACAATCGACTCAATCTGATTGTGTCGAATAAAATATAAATAGCCGTTTGCGGGTTTTAAGCCTAGATTCTTTTGTATTGCAAGGGCATAAGTGAGAATTTGCGGTTCATAAATCTCTTTGTCTACGTTTTTATCTGTTTTATAGTCAATGATTGAAAAGGTTCCATCCGAATGTATGTCAAGACGGTCTATGGTTCCAAAGATTTTCCCATTCCTTAGTGAAAGGATAAAATCATACTCTGTTAAATAGGAATCAGATGGTTGTTGTCTGAAAAACGGGCTTTGCTGGAAATAATCTACAAACTGATGAACTTCGGTTTGGAAAACTTCCCAATCGGTGTCTACTATATTCTCTACCCTAATCCCTTGCTTAATTAAATTCTTTTGTAAAAGTTTCTGCCAATCACCAATTTGATCAGGTTGGTGAGTAAGAGCTTCTAACAGTTGATGAACAATCGTCCCTTTCAAACTTGGTGTTAACTGTTCAGTCTTTAGTGAGTTAGTACCATTATTTTCATCAGTATTTTCACCAACCATTTCTACATCCTCTTCATTAAAATCGATCTTTTCTTCATTCAACCAATCCAATGTCGAAAACAATGAAAGACGATCCGTAAAATAATAGTATCGTGGGCATTGTTGATAACGTTTAATCGATGATACACTGTACCTTGTATCTTCTGGTAAAACTTGTAATGGTTTGGTATAATTTAAAACTTTTATTTCACGATTCGTATTTTTCTTACTAGATTTTACAGCTTCAACTTCATGCATTGAATCAGATTCTTGCAATGTTTCTTGATCATCATAGTGAATAACTTTTATTCTCCCAACCTCTCCATTTTTCAAAGGATAATGCCAAATCGCTTCCCCTAATGAGATCGTTTCATATTTTAAGACAACATCGATCCATTTGCTCCAGGTGTTGGTAGATAAGACCTCACTAACTTCGATTTCTTTTTTCACTTGTTCGACTTTTCCAGATAGAATCAGTTTTTGCTCTGCTCTTGTTGCGGCAACATAGAATACCCGTACAGATTCATCCCGTTCTAACTCTTTTTCTATTTTAGAAAGGTACAACCAACGAATGGGTTCCTCCCATTCTCCTTCTAACAACGGCACTTTACACGAAAGCCCCATTTTCGAATTAAAGCGGATTAATGAATCGTCATTGACTGGTTTTCGTGACAAATCTGGAACAAAAACATAGGGAAACTCTAGCCCTTTTGATTGATGAATGGTCATCAATTTTACTGTGTTTCCTGTCTCCGATTCCACAGCTGCCTCTGTTTCTTCTTGAGATTCCTCGATTAAGCGTTCTATCCGTTGTAAAAATTCATAGACAGAGTAAGGGTTATCTCCCGGGAAATGTTCAGCCTGCCTAATCAGTTTTTCCACGTTTGCAACGGCTTGGACTCCCTGTGGTAAAGCAAACAAAATCGTTTGATAATGTGTCAATTCTAAAATCTTTTTTAATAGTACAGACACTTTCGTTCTTCCTACTTCTTTTTTAAGTAGAGAAACCCAATGAACAAAATGTTCTACTTTTTCTATTTCTGTTTGCGCTAAGTCGTTTATCGCACTACGCCATTGACTAAATGGTTTGTTCCATATTTCTTTTGTCAGCAAATGGTATAGCGTATCATCAGTGATAGCAACCATTGGTGAACGTAGAATCCCGGCTAAAGCAATTTTATTGGTAGGGTCGATTAGATATTTTAACACATGTAACAGATCATAGATTTCCTGTTTTTGATAAAACCCACGTCCTCCTACCACATAATAAGGAATATTCTTCTTCAAAAGAGCTTGTTCATATATTTTCACTTGGGACATGGAACGAAATAATATGGTGATCTCTTTCGGTTCTACTCCTCTAGTAACTAACTGTTCGATTCGTTTAGCAATATAGGTGGCTTCTTTTTCCCGTACAGATTGCTCATCATCTGTATCATGATATATAGGAATAAATTCAACCACTTCATCTTCAGCGATTTTTTCCTTTTTCGCAATCGCTTCTTTATAATAATTTGGCGACGTTTCATCACTGGACATGACTTGTTCAAAGAAAAAGTTTACAAACTGAATAATATCTGGATGAGAGCGAAAATTATATTGCAATGGAGCAATTCTTCCTTCCATTGCACTGATTTCCTGTTCCATTTTTTTAAAAACATGGACATCTGCCCCACGGAAACGATAAATCGATTGCTTCGGATCACCAACAACGAATAAACGACCTGGTTGGATGGTTTGTTTATCATCCTTTAAAAGCAGTGAGATCAGCCTTTTTTGAACCTGATTATTATCTTGAAATTCATCAATCATTAAATAGGAGATTCTTTTTTTCAGTTTTTCTTTTACCTCTTGATTTTCTTCCAACAAACGAATGGCCTGAAATTGTAAATCATCAAAATCCAAGCTGTTGCGTTTATTTTTTTCACGTCGAAATGCCTCATCTATTTTTTGTAACAAAGGATAAAAGCCTGTCAAATATTCTTTTTCCCATTCATGGTACTCAATCGCTTTTAGCCATTGATTTAACTCTTTGGCCTGATCATTGGCTTTTTTCCTTAAAGCTGAAACCAAACCTTTACCAAACTGACCACTGGTGATTTCGATCATCTGGTTGATCGCTTCTTGAAGGCCTTCTCCAACTTCTTGTGCCAAGACGATTTGTTGTTTTACATTTGGCCATTGTTCCTGATATTCTTTAAAACGTTTATAATTACTATCACTATTATACAATCCGTCTCCTGCCTCAATCAGTTGGTCAATTCCAGTGATCCATTGGTAGGGAGAAAAACGGAACTGGGCTTCAGTTAATCCTTTAATCTGTGTAAAATCGATCCCCGTGTTTGATATTTGTTCATATACCTTTTGCAATTGTTTTAAAACTCTAGAAAAACCAGCTTTAGAAACCCACTGATAAAAAGGAGATATTCCTTTTTCCTTTTCTTCTTTTAGAAATTTTTTAAATTCCCTTTCAATCGTATCAGCAAGAATCCACTTGCTATCTGTTGCTTCAAGTACTTGAAATTCCGGATCAACCTTGGCTTCAACAGGGAATTCTCTTAGGATCTTGGCACAAAAGGAGTGAATGGTAGAGATGGATGCCCGTTCTAACCGTTGAATATTGTTTCGCCAAAGGTTGGCAGCATCTAAATCGCCACTTTCAAAAGCTTGGTCCCTTCTTTCAACCATTCCTTTTCTAACCCGTTCTTTCATTTCTTTTGCTGCTTTTTCAGTAAAGGTGATAGCCACGATTTGTTCAATTATATTCGGAACGTCTGCATATTTTTCAATAATTTTAAGGTATCTTTCTACAAGTACCCTCGTTTTTCCTGAGCCAGCACCTGCAGGAACAATACAATTTAGATGTAACGTATCTACTGCAAATCGTTGTTCATCTGTTAAAGGAAAAGCCACTAGACTCCCTCCTTTAGCCGGATTTTGTTTTTGATGCGTTCTTCATCTTTTCGACAAATATGTTGAAAAGGACAATAGCTTGGACATTCTGTGCTTGGTAATACAGAAAAATCTCCTTGTTCCATTTCAGTGAGCAATTGTTCGATTCTTATTTTCATTTCTTCTACCCACTGTTGCCATTCTTCTTCGTCTATTTTAGAACCAACTCGGTTACTGATTCCTACTTGATCTAAGAAATCATTTTTCCAAATACCACGATTCCGGCTATCCACGATTTCCCCTTTGTCATTCCTTTTCCCTTGGGTATAAAAGGAAGCTCCAATCGCAAGATCTAATGGAAAATGGAATAGAGATTCCAAAACAAATAAGTAAAGTGGAAGTTGTAGATGGATTCCTTGTTTAATTTCTTTGTTTTCTGGAGGTTGACCCGTTTTATAATCATAAATTACAAACTGTCCTTCATCATTTACATCAATACGATCAATTTTGCCCCTTAATACTAACGTTTTCGTTGGTAATTGAATCTCTGCCTTCTCAGTCGTAGAAAGAGGATCAATTTCTTCTTTTCTTAGCATTTCTTCATCAATCGGCATGCCAAAGGAAAACTCAAGGTATTGAGGATAAAGAGTAGATCCGCTTTTTTTTCGCCAAGATTGTTCATGACGAACGATCTGTTTTAGATCTTGTACAACTTTTTGCCAATCTAAATCACTTAATACGGGATGAATGGTTCGCTCATTCTGGTGTAGAAAGACTTGCCATTCTTCCTCAGCTATTTGTAGCAACCATTTTTCATATTCCCCCTGCAAATCGGGGTGAAAGATCTCTCCACCATTTTTACGAAAGCGGGAAAAAAAGCGTTGTAATACACGATGAATCAAATCTCCCTTTTCATTTGGAGACATGGATTCCTCTGGTTCTTCCCACTCCGTTAATTTTAAAATATCTTTTGCAAAATAAGAAAAACGACACTGACTTGCTTGATTTAATTGAGATGTACTCCAAACCTTTTTCGTCATCCATTGCTTCATTTCTTCAACATGTTGTGCTTGTTGTAAATTGCCATCATATGAGGAAAACAACAAATCACGTTCTTTTTCACTGGAAATACCATATTCTATTTTTCGTAATCTCTCCTCATCTTGTTCTCTAAGCAAATCTTTGATCAGATCATGATCTTCTTTAAACACTTTATTCCATAATTGCTCTTCATGGGCGCAATCCTGAAAATCTCGTGGAACAAGGTCAGACACATCAAGGGTTTTTGTATCATACGTTTCCTCTATGATGCATTCCAAGCATTCTTCAACAAAGAAAGAGCGTAACCATTCTTTTCCTTCCTCATTCTTAGAGGAATAGACAAGGTATAGTTGTTCTGTAGCTGAAGCAATGCTTTGATAAAAATGATACTTTTGTTGATTCTCGTATTCCCTAGAAAGATTTAAATGAATCCCCTGTTTTCTTAACTCATAGCGTTCTTGGTCAGGCATAAGCCAGTCATTCTTGATCGGTCGTGGGAAATCTCCTTCCACCAACCCAAGAATAAACACGATTTTAAATTGTTGTCCGCGTATTTGGTTGGGTTGTAAAATAAAAACACCTTGTTTTTTCCCTTGCGTAAAATCATAATCGCTTTTCTCACATGCCAAAATTAAAGATTGGATCCAGTTCCAAAAATCAACCTGATTCTCCCCATGATCTCCTTCCATATATTGATCCATCATCGCAAGCTCCTGTTTCACTTCCTGCCACTTTTCGTAAGCCTTTAGATCACGAAATGCCGTTTCCTCTGTAGGATTTGAAAAGAAATATAGTTTGATCTGTTCCTTTATTCGTAAGGTCTGTTCTAATCGATCGATAAATTGGATATATTCCTGATTTATTCCCTTTTTGGGTGCAATCTCAACTAACTCAAAGATCGTTTGCATGACGTCATCATATTTTTTTAATTCGTTTTCTTTTGATTCATATCTCTGTTTATAGGAAATGAATCTTTCGTTCCAGCTCTTTTGTGTCATGGGATATCCGCATGAGCGAAAGATATGTGTAAGTTGGTAAGGATCAATCTCTTGATTCCATTTAAAATAAGGGCTAACCAACATCGACAACCAATCGTTCTTTTGTCCATTCATGGCTTTTAAAAGACTAATGATCGCTTGAACAAAAGGATTTTCTATTAGTCGTTGTCTTTTGGCAAGACGAATCGGAATCCCAGCTTTCTCCATCACTTCATAGATAACCTCTTTATACCGTTCCATTTGTGGCACAATGATCGCCATTTCATGTAAAGGAATCGCTTGTCCCAAAGCATAAGATTTGATTTCTGCCGCAACCATTTCGACTTCCCATTTATTACCAGGAACAGCAAGTAAATGAACGGATTGATGTGCATCGATTTTTTCAGGAAACGGGAAAAAGATTGCTTTTTTGAGATGGTTGATGGCTGGTGAAACTTTGGATTGCATCTCTTGATTTTCCTCAGTGTTTCTCTCTTGTTGAAAACCTAAGTTCGTTAGAAAGTCAATCGTATTCAACGTCCATTGGAATAATTCAGGGCGTTGTTCATCAACCGCTAAATGAACGATGATATTTAAGCCAAGAACCCCTAGTTTATCCAAGACCAGCATTTGAATGGGTGAAAAATCATAAAACTGGTCTGTCACCACACCCATGTATTCATGTAATGATTCCCCTAATTCTGTTTGTTGTAAAAACAAATAATAAGATTCCTCATGGTCAATCAAAGCGTACTTTTGTAATAATTGGTGGTAAGCCTCATAGATCCATGCTAATTCTTTATTTTTTTGTGAATCTTCTTGCCATAAAGCAATCAGCTGATCAGGGGTGACCCCTGCCCGTTTGATTTCACCGATCCACATCTCCACTTGATGAAGCCATCCAGTTTTATTCATTGACTCGTAAAAATGAATGATGCCTTTTTCCCTATGTACTTGTTCAACAGCATGTTTGACCAATAACTCCTGTTCAGAAGGAGTAAGCATCTTAAAGTGTTCACTATTTAAAGCAATTTGTCGCATCATTTGGTCAAAAGTCATCACTTCAATTCCCTTTTGAACATGAGGTTGCTTTATATCTAGCAACATCTCTTTTACTTTAGGAATCAACGATCCACTCGGTACCAGATAGATCCATTTTTTAGTAGATGAAAGGGGTTGAATGGTTTGAAGACCCTTACCTAAAGGACTAAAATCTTTATGCAACACGATTCGTTTCATAAAAAAACTCCTCACCATTTATGCTCATTATTATCATGCTAACACATTTTACGATGGTTGGGGAGTACGATACATTGATTTATCAAAACAAATGTTCTTTTTGGACAAAAAGAAAAAAGGATGGCTCCCCTCGTTAAAATCGATAATACTTAATAGCCATTCTTCTATCTCTCTATTAATGCCATCTTGTCCAAGGAGTTTTCCATCAATTTTAATTTGTGCTGTCCATCCACTTCCAGAATTACTTCCCAGAAATTTTGTTGCTGCATTTGTATCGGGAGCATACCACTTTATTTCTATTTTGACACCATTAATTGTGTAATTGTATTTATATCCCTCAATAATTGCTGAGCCGCAAATTTTGGGTCATATACTGTTAATGCTCCACCTCTCATCATAGGAGGCTAGCCCTTCAAGTTCTGCTTTAATTCCCATATCTATCCATGCATAGTTATATCTATATTTCATATTAACTAGTAAAAGTTTGGGAGCAACTCTAAGCTTTTCAGACATACTAGAATTTTCACTTTTAATTATTCTAGTATATTCTTCAATCTTTTCATAATTCTTCTTTAATTGATTAATATCATTTGTTAAAGCATCATTTGTTATTGTGATATTTATGTCTGAATTGGATGGCATTCCCCCAGAGCTATTATTAAAGTTATTACTCCTTTGTGCTAGAATTTCCTGCACTGTAGGTGTATGCGTATCATGGTCATTATTCCTAGAACCAGAGCTACCACTACCGCTACTTCCCTCATCCTCCTCAGGAAAGGTCACGATCACACTTTGAGTATCACTATCCCATGTAACTGTACCACCTAAATTTTCATATATCTCTCTAACTGATGAGCCGTCTTCAAAGTATGTGTGTCCATTTGATAAGTCAACCTCTCCATAGTTTTCTCCATTTACTATTAAGTTTGCTGTTGAACCATTTACACCTCCTGCACCAGCCTCAGCTTGGTGACCAGTTGGATCTATAAAGTTAACTGGATTGTTCATTACATAGCTATATCGGTTTAGACTAAGTGGATTCTCTATCCAACCCATAAAGGTGTCCATGGTTGTAAAACGGCCATATTTTGGACTATACCATCTAGCATTGTAATCCATCAGACTGGCTTTGGCATCATAAGTTTGGCCTGTAAATCCGACTACGTTATAAGGTGCTGCCATTTGGGTAAATAAGTTACCAAAGGCATCATAACGGTATTTCATGACTACATCGCCTGTTTGGTCAGTTAGATCCATGACGTTTCCTAGTGCATCTTGTTGATAGTATAATAATCCGCCACGAGTGCGAATATTGCCCTCATATCCTTCTTGTTTTCTACCATGAAGGCCAAACATTTTCCTCGCGATGATTTGATCATCAGCCATATAATATTGTGCTAGAGGTTCTCCATTTTCTCCATATTCCTTTAGGACATTCATCCCATCATAGAGGTATTGAGTAACTTCTTCTTTTAATAGATGACTATATGGATTTTCGATTTGTTGTCTTAATCCATTTTTTTCTCCATTGCCCTTTTGAATGGCATTATATCTTCCTTGTCCATTACCCTTTGAGTTGTCACCCTTTAAGTCATAAAATGTTTGGGAACGACTAATTTTTCGACCAAAAGCATCATACTGAAATTCTACTTTGGTTTGATCAGGATAGTAGACTCCTTTTAGCTTGTTGTTGCCAGTATATTCATATTTGACTATACCATCTTTAGTTGTCTTTTCAATGAGATTGCCGTTTTCGTCATAGATAAAGGAATCTTCTCCGGCTTGAAGTAAACGATTCGCTTTATCATAAGAATATGTTGTAATCTCTCCATCAGCGATCATTTTTGTACGATTGCCTGCTTTATCGTATTCATACCATACTTCTTCAACTGGATCAATTAAGTAATCTGGTTTTTCCGGATAAAGGTTTAACTGAGGAAGGTTCATATTCCATAGAAATTGTTCCCAAGGTTTAGGTTTTTTATTTTTATCCTTTCCTCTACCGTGGGCTTTTTCTTTACCTTTTCCCTCGTTATTCCCTTTTCCGTTATTCCCATTTTCTTTATTACTATTTCCATGAGTTGAATTTCCGTTATTTCCACTATTTCCTTGATCGTTTCTTTGTCCACTTTTCCCGTTATTGGCATGCTCATTTCCCTGGTAAACATCATTTGTAACAGTTGTCATCTTATTTGCGAATAAGACTGTATCAGATAGTGCCCAAAAGAGAGACGAAGTTTTTCCCTTTTCCTTAGTATTTGATTTTCTATTTTCATTGCTATTATTCTTACCTTGATCTTGTTGAGGTGTTACAGTTGGAAGAATATTTTCACCCGTTATTTGTTTATTTTCTTGTGGAGGTGTATAGTAGCTTGCTTTAATCTGTTCAATCTTTTCTTTAGGATAATGAACGTATGTAAGACGGTACAACGCATCATATTGATAAGTTGTAGTTGCTCCGTCCTCTTCTATTTGCTTGATACGATTTCCAACTTGATCATAGAGATATTGGTAGGAAGAATAATAGTTATTCCCTTGATGACCTATTTTGAATACTTGTCCATTTGGATCGTACTCGTAGTTTGTATTCACTCCATTTGGGCGTTCAATCATTTGAAGACGGCCAACTGGATCATAAGAAAAAGTTGTACGATTTCCTTCTGGGTCAGTTAACTGTGACAATTGATTTAATTCATTATATTGATAATTAATCACACGATCTTCTGGATCGATGATCTGTGTACGATTACCTGCTTTATCATAGGAAAATTGAGTGACTTTATCTAATGTTAGATTTTCAATTCTAGTTAGTTGATTTAATGAATTATAGGAATAATTTTCTTCGGAATGCAAGTTTGCGGCTTTGATTATATTCCCGTTGGAATCGTATTGGTATTGAATGTGATCCCCATCAGGTAATACGATGTTTGTTAGTTCTCTACGTTTATTGTATTGATATTTGGTCAACTGTCCTTTAGGGTCTCTTTCTTCTATTAAGTTACCCACAGAATCGTAACGAAAAATATACTCTTCATCTTCAGCATTGATTTCTTTTGTCATTCGACCCATAGCATCGTATTGCCAATGCGTACTATACCCATTTGCATCCACCATTTTGATCAAATTGCCCAAGGGATCATAGGAATAAGTAGTTTGTCCACCCATCGCATCCATTACTTTGGTTAGCAAACCAATTCGATTATATTCGTATTTTGTTTGGTTACCCTCTGCATCTTCAACCATTTGCAGGTTTCCTAAAGGATCATATTGATACTTGGTTGAATTCCCCATGGGATCTACTTTTTCAAGCAAACGATTTAATTGGTCATAACGATATTTATTAACTGAACCATCAGCTTTTTTCATTTCTATCAAGTTACCAACTTTATCATATTGAAACTGTTGTTTATACCCTAAGGCGTCGGTAATTTGGACAAGCTGATTCAATGCATCATATAGATACTGAGTTGAGTTACCTCGAGGGTCTATTTCCTCAATCAGGTTACCTAAAGAATCATAAATGTATGACTTCCTATTTCCTTCCGGATCAATGATTTCAGTCATTTTACCGGTAGGATCATACTGATAGTTCCAGGTATTCCCTCTTGAGTCCGTATAATCTTTAAGATTACCTACTAAATCATAATCAAAAAATGAAGTTGCTCCTTCAGGATCCACGATGCGAGTAATATTACCCTGAGGGTCATATTGATATGAAACTGTTCCCCCTAATGGATCAACCACTTTTGTTAATTGACCTAATTGATCATATTGATACTGAATTTTACTTCCAGTTGCATCAATTACTTCTGCTAGTTTGCCTGTTGGAGTATACGAATATGTTGTTTCATTGCCAATTGCATCGATTCGTTTAATAATTTCTCCAGCTAAATTATATTCAAAAGAAGTCTTATCTCCGTTCCGATTGACAATCGAAATGAGATTGCCTGATTCATCATAAGCATATCTTTCCTTGTTTCCTTTTGCATCAACTTCAGCAACTAATCTTTGAAGATCATCATATTCGTATTGAGTTTTGTGTCCAAGTGGATTTACCTTCTGAATCAGTAGACCGTTTTGATTATACTTCCATTGTGTTTCTCGCCCTAGGGGGTCAATAAAAGATAGTAATCTACCATTTTCATCAAACCAATATTCATTTTTGTTTCCAAGTGGATTCGTTACCTCAATCTTGTATTGATCTATATCGTATGTATAAAAAGTAGAATTACCTTTTGGATCAATTATTTCTTTTATTCTTTGTAACTCATCGTAGGCATACTGAGTTATATTCCCTAAAGGGTCAGTGAGTTGTGTTAACAACCCTAAGTCATTGTATTCAAATTTTTGAATGTGACCTAATGGATTGGTTATTGATTCTACCTGACCTAGAGAATTATAAGTAAAAGAAGTTTTTTCACCTTTTGCGCCAATTTGTGCAGTTAAAAAACCTAACTCGTCATAAAAATATTGATTTTTTTGCCCTTTTGCATCAATTGTACTTGTTATTTGTCCTAAAGGACTATACTGAATTTGAGTAGAATTTCCCTCAGCATCTATCATTTCTATTAATTGATTCATTTCATCATAACGGTAGGTTGTCTTATTTCCCAATGGATTTACAACAGAGATTAGATTACCATTTTTATCATATTCATACGTTTCTTTTCCACCAAGTGGGTCTGTTTTCGTTAAAACCCGCCCTAATGCATCATAAGTAAATGTGAGAATTTCTTGATTGGCTTTCACAATAGAAGAAAGGTACCCATATTCATTATATTGTAAGTCTGTTACTACGTTCCCATTCTGTTTGATCGATTTGATTCTTCCATTATTGTCATAAGTATATTGAAAGGTTCCATCGGCATTTTTTTGTTCAATTAATTGGCCATTTAACCCATATTGAAATGACTCTTCTGGAATTAAATTCCCTTCTTTTTTGATCATTCTACCCAATGCATCCCATTGATAAGAAATCTTAGCTCCAAGAGGCCCTTTAATCTGTATTAATTCCCCTTTAGGATTATATGAATAAACAGTAGATTCCCCTTCGGCATTGATGATTGCCTTAAGTTGACCTTTTGTATTATAAGTATAAGTGGTAACGGCACCATTAGGCTGAACCCATCGTTTTAATAATCCATTCTCATACTCGTAACGGAATGTTTGTCCATTTGAATATTTTACTTGAATGGGATGGTTGGCTGGATCATATGTGATTTCTATTGTCCCACCACTTGCATTATTCATTTTCAATAATCTTCCTAAACGATCATATTGCATACGCTGATAAACACCCAAAGGATATTGCACGTAACTAGGCTGTCCATATTCATCATATTGGAAACGAGTAATAGCTCCTTTAGGATTGGTATAGGTTTCAAGTAGGCCTTTATCATTATAGGTGAATCTTTCTTTTTCGCCTAAGGGATTGATATTTGCTAATAAATTCCCCTTATTATCATATTCTCTAAGCCATTCACGTCCAGTTTCATCCACAATATGAGTAATCTGATCAAATGAGTTGTATTGATAGGAGAAACTTCGACCATATTCGTCAGATTTATAGACTAATCTCCCTAATTCATCGTATTGCATATCTGTTGTTCCTAAAGAGGACTCAATCTTTGTTAAGCGATTCTGATCATCATAAGTATAAGAATAAGTCTCCCCCAAAGGATTCGTTTTTTGAATGATTTGCTTTTTATCATTAAATACAAAAGCTGTACGATTACCTAAAGCATCAATACGAACGACCTTTTTAGCAGTATCTTGATACTGATATTCATAAACTAAGTCTCCTTCTTGATCATAACGAACAACCCGATCATTTTGATAAGTAAAACTTTCTTTCCCTGTTTTTGGATATGTTATAGTTAATAATCGATTATCCTGATCATATGTATATTGGATTGAAGTGCCATCTGGTTTTTTTACTTTGTTTAGACGTTTACCTTCATATTCATAGAAAGTGACTTGACCTAGTGGATCAGTTATACTCTGAACTAAATCGTTGTTATAAGTTAAGGAAACTGCTCTTCCGTCTGATGATTTAATTTGGATTAAATGACCTTGTTGATCATAATTAAATTGAAGTGTATTGCCATTACGATCCTTGATTGCAATTAATTTTCCCTGAATAGGATCTGCGTTTTCTCGCCATGGAGCCTTATAACCTTTGAAGGTATAGATATAACCATCAGGTTTTGTAATTTGGTATTCATCTTTAGAAATTCTTTCTAAATCAGATCTACTTGTGCTGGAATATGTTCCTTGATCAAGAGGATAATATATCAGCGGATCACCGTCGTAACTATCCACTAAACCGTTTGGATCATTTTTTTGATAGGTATAGTTAACGTTACTTCCATCAGGCTTGAACTCGGAAATATTAAAATCAGCAAACATTTGAATATAGTAATCATAAGAAAATCTCCAGCCATAACCAAAAGGGAACAATTTATCTTTATCTTTTAAGTTGTAAGTTCTTTGAATAGACAACGGATTTGCATAAATATTTAAAAAGAGGTCTTCTTCTTCAATCTTTAAATTACCAGTTGGAAGCTGTACGGGATCTTCTATCACAGGATTGAAAGGAGATTGTTCAAGGTTGTATTGCCCTTGAAGACTGGGCAGTTGAGATAAAGGATTTTGAATATTGCTTTGTAATGTTTGGTTCATGACTTGACTTTGAGGCATAAAGGGATTTTGATCTGTTCTTTTTCCTGGTTGGGGAAGCCATTCTTCTAACCAATCATAACCATCATAAGAAGATGCACTGGCTTTTGATAAAAAACCGGGCATAATTAATCCGCTAATTAACGTAATAATTAGAAAATAAGTCATTGCAGAAAAAGTTTTATGTCTTTTTCTCATTCTTCCCTCTCCTCCTCTTTAAAAAAGGCAATAAAAAGACCTTCCGATCTTTTTAAGACGAAAGGGGGCTATACATTATATATGATCTTATATTTCTTGTTGAAAATGTACGGCAACCCAGCCGTCATGGTAGGAAATACCTTCTATGAATAAAGATTAAGGAGAGAAGGGCACTTCTGAAGGCACACAAAGTGTACAAGTCGTGCTACACAGCTAAAGCTGCTAGTCACGCTATATCGCAGCTTATGGAATATACAAACCCCTAAATGACAAGTGGAAGAAAGTTATACTTTATTATCTTTCAAGGAAAGACAGTGGATTGCTCCACTGCCTTTAACTATACCAATGATTTAGTTGTAAGTGAATTAGCGAGTCATTCCTGTTTGGCCTGAAAGTTGTTGTTCTGCCATTTGAACTAAACGACGAGTAATGTTACCACCAATTGCACCATTGTCACGAGAAGCGATATAGCCCATGTATCCGTCTGCAGGAATTTGGATACCAAGTTCTTGGGCAATTTCGAATTTCATTTGATCTAATGCTTGTGCAGCTTGAGGTACTACTAACCAGTTGCTAGAACGTTCTTGTCCTTTTGCCATCTGATATCACCTCCTTGTTGGTGTATGCTTAATATTTGTAGAAAGAGGGATATCCATTCATCGATTTTGTTGGTAATTTTTGTACAACACTACAATTGAATAAGCTCTTTAGTAAATGAGGTTAGTACCAGGGGCCCTTCTTTTGTGACATAGATGTCATCTTCAATCCTGACTCCACCTAGTTCTGCCACATAGATTCCTGGCTCGATGGTAAAAACCATTCCTTCCTTTAACAATTCTTCATTCTTCTCATGCATCGAAGGGAGTTCATGAATATCTAAACCTAACCCATGGCCAATCCGGTGTACGAAATAAGGGCCAAAACCCATCTCCGTAATTTTTCTTCTAGCGGCTAAATCCACTTCTTTAATAGCGAGATCAGGTTTTACCACATCTATTGCCAATTGCTGGGCTTGTTTGACAATGTGATACATTTCTTTTTGTTTTTCTGAAATTTGGCCAACGGCAACAGTTCTAGAGATATCGGAACAATATCCATTAAAAACGACTCCTAAATCAAATAAAACAAAATCCCCATTCTTAATTCTTTCTTGGCCTGGCTTTCCATGAGGCAAGGCAGATTTTTCGCCAGTTAACACCATCGTATCAAATGACATTTTTTCAATGCCTTCTTTTTTTAAACGATATTCGATTTCTGCAATAATCTCTAATTCGCTTTTGCCTACCTGAATCGCCTCGATTCCAAATTCTATTGCTTTATCAGCCCAATAAGCTGCTTCTTTTAAACTATTTAATTCCAATTCATCTTTCGTTATTCTTAGACCCATTAAGCCTTTTTCAATATCAACGGATTGTTGAAACTGGAGAATTTCCTTTAACCAAAGAGCTTTTTTAAACGAAACATATCCTTCCTCAAGTCCAAATGGTTGGTCTTGTTTGAACAGTATATATTTTTTAATCAATTGGACTGGCCCTTCATGATCTACATAACCAAATATGTTGTTTAATGAAGTTTTTCTTTTTGCTTCCTCTTTATCTAATTCAGGTGTAATTAGGATAGGCTCCTGTCCAGAATTAAGAAATAAACCCATAAAACGTTCATGAGGATTTGAGTAAAAACCAGTTAAATAATAAACATTTGTGGGTGAAGAGATAAGCGCCACACTTAGATCATTTTTATCCATCCATTGGTAAAAGCGATTTAATCTATTTTCGTAGACTTGACTTTGAGACATTTGTATACCCCATCTTTCCGTATTTTTTACTAATCCAGATGGGAAATTCCACCTGAATAAGTTTTGCTTCATTATATCACAGAAGGAGTTAAATGATATGAAGAAGAGTGATTAAAAGAATAAAAAACCAAGCGATTTTTTTAAAGATAGTGCGGGCAACTATGTCTTCAATCCCACGATGTTTGCCAGACATAGTAAATGAAATAACTAACAAAAGTAACAAAACACCAGTAATGATTTTTGGGGTAACTAAATCCTGTTTAGACCAAATCATAATCCCATGAATTGCACCTGCTAATAAAATTGTCCATCTTATCCATTTCATTTTTCCAATTTCATTTAACTGTTTTGAAAAAGGATAATTACATAATATGAGATAAATCAAAAGTCCTAAACTGATAAAAGCCATTTTTCTACTCCTTTTTAAAAAATGACGATTTTTAGCGTATTTTCAACGAATATGATTTTTTTCAACAAATACCATCAAAAATAAGACGATGTACATGTTTATTTTTGACGAAAATCGTGGTAATATTTATTTTGCACAGCAATCGAAAGGAGATTAGGTGATGGCTATCAAAACTGATTCCATTCCAACTTATCTTGATGAGTTTAGAATGATTAAACTAGATAGTATGATTAGAGATGTTAAAAAATTAAACCCTGAAGAACTACTCAAGATTAAGAATGAAATTGAAAAATTACTTTTTTTTGAGGATCAACATGCATGAATGATTCTCTAAAATCTCTGATTCAGATTTATAAAATGCTAGATGAAGCAAAGCTTTTAATAGAGGATGCAATTAACCAAATTGGAGTGGAACAAAGTAAGAATCCCCAATCTCTTCCTAAAGACATTCAAGAATTAGTTGAAGTAAGTCTAGAATTAACCCCTGAGCAAAGAAAAACCTTAATGAGATTTATTGAATCTTTGAAATAAAATACATATCAATAAACATGTAACCGGAGAATAATTACACTCCGGTTTTTTTGTTTGAACTAAAGTTACTCTTCTTCAATTTGCCACTTACGAAGATATGGGAAAACCAATAAGCAATCGAATTGCAATAGTTTGATATCCACTTCAACTCCCCTGCATCTTACCATATGCAAAATTAATTGCGAATAAAAAAAATAGTTATTTGTCATGCTTACGGACCAGTTCTATTATGCATATTTTATAAGTGAACCTTATTCTTTAAAAGGGAGGTAAATTTTTTGGCCAAAAACAACTTTTTCGATGCGTTAAAACGATTAGGTAATATGGGGCAGCAATCAAATGGACCAATTGGGGGTAAAAGAGGGCCAGGGCCTGGAGGCAAAAGACAAGGTGGTTTTGGGCGTGGTCCAATAGGACCTGGTGGTAGACAAGGTAGGCCTGGTGGGCGCGGTCCCGGCGGTTTTGGACCCGGCGGACCCGCTGGACCTGATGGTTTCGGGCCTGGTCCCGGCGGTTTTGGACCTGGCGGACCCGCTGGACCTGGTGGTTTCGGGCCTGGTCCCGGTGGTTTTGGACCTGGCGGACCCGCTGGACCTGGTGGTTTCGGGCCTGGTCCCGGCGGTTTTGGACCTGGCGGACCCGCTGGACCTGATGGTTTCGGGCCTGGTCCCGGCGGTTTTGGACCTGGCGGACCCGCTGGACCTGATGGTTTCGGGCCTGGTCCCGGCGGTTTTGGACCTGGCGGACCCGCTGGACCTGATGGTTTCGGGCCCGGTCCATTAAGAAATGTTCCTGACCCGGATGATGAACCTGGACCTAGGTAAATTACTTTCTATTAAAAGGAAAGAAAGCCAAGAGGCTGTCACTCTTGGCTTTTTGTTTCTCTTATTTCTATACCTATCTACTTTCCACCTGTAAAGGTAATGCCCTTAATAAAGTAACGATTAAAGAAGGCATAGATGACTAATACCGGCAAGGTAAAAACCATCGATGCGGCCATGATGAGATTCCAATAGCTTACGTACTGATCTTTAAAAGTATTTAATCCGATCGGAAGTGTAAACATTTCTTGATCTGATAAAATAACTAATGGTCCCATAAAGTTATTCCAGAACCCCATGAAAACAAAGATCGCCTGAGCGGCTAAAGCTGGTCTGGCTAAAGGCAAAACGATTCGGAAGAAAGTACCAAATCGGCTTAATCCATCGATAGCAGCTGCCTCTTCTAATTCTTTAGGGAAATTGATAAAGAATTGCCTCATCATGAAAATAAACGTCGCATTTACCATACCAGGGACAATTAAGCCTTGATATGAATTTAGCCATCCTAATGTTTTTAAAATAAGATAGTTTGGAATCATTGTCACCTGTGCTGGAATCATAAGTACTGCTAAAATCAAAATAAATAAACTATTCTTTCCTGGAAAACTTAGGCGAGCTAATGCATATCCAGCCATAGAATTAAAAAGAAGGTTTAAGGAAGTTCCAACAACTCCTATGATAACACTATTTAGTAACCAACGTGGAAATAATGCTTGTTCCACAAAGATTTGGCGATAGTTATCAAAAGTAAAGTTTTTTGGAACAAAATTCATTGACCCTTCAAGAATTTCGGATAAGGGTTTAAAGGAGGAAGACAATGCCCATAAAAAAGGTAAAACAGTAACTACAGCATAGAGAATAAGAATGGCATATAGAAATATTTTACTAAATCGTATTTTTCTCTGCATCTTTTCTCTCTCCTCCCCTAATATAAAGATTCCTCTTTAGAAAATTTGCGTTGCAATAAGGTAGCGATTAAGATGATGGCAGCAAGGATAAATGCAAGAGCCGCTGCATAACCCATCGTACCTATGTTTTTAAAAGCATATTGGTAAATTAAAAGTACAACGGTTAAGGTAGAATTATTTGGTCCACCTGAACCTCCTGAAAAGATATAAGACTGGTCAAACAATTGGAATGTACCAATGATTCCCATAATCACAACAAATGAAGTGACAGGCTTTAATATCGGGACAGTGATATACCAAAACTTTTGGATCGCATTTGCTCCATCAATCTCTGCTGCTTCATAGATTTGATCAGAAATATCTTGTAAAGCAGCTAAGTAAATAACCATGAAATAAGGTGCAGTTGACCAGATATTCATAATCATAATCGCAATTAAAGCGACTTTTGGATCCCCAACCCAATTATAGGTAGGTAGTCCAAACATGCTTAAAATTTGGTTAACCAACCCATTTTGGTTATACATCCACATGAAGATCAACGTTAATACAGCCGAAGAAGTTAAAGTTGGTAAAAAATAAATAATTCTAAAAAATCGTTGTCCCTTTAAACCTGCATTTAATGTAGCGGCTAATAACAGAGCCAAAAATGTTTGAACTGGAACAACGATAAGCACATAAAACCCTGTATTCTTTAATGCGATTAAGGCACGTTGATCAGTAAAAAATCGCGTAAAATTATCAAGTCCTAAATATTGAAAGTCCATGCCTCCTAGTAATTTTACCTTATGAAAAGCTAAAAACACCGCAAATAAAATCGGTGCTACAAGAAACAAGCCTAGGGTAAAAATAGTGGGCGACATAAATAGATAACCTTGTGCAGCTTCTCCTAATGCTCTTTTGCTGTATTTCCTTGTAGCCATTGTTTCTCACTCCTTTTAAAGCTGCGCTTTCCTTTTGAAGAATAGAAGGGGATAAGTACCCTCCCCCTCATGTATAGTTAAAAATTATTGATTTGCTTGAATCTCATTATTCGCTTGATCTTGAGCTTCCTTTAACGCCTCATTTAAAGGACGATCCCCAAGAAATGCACTGACAAATTGGTTATTAAAATTATTCATAATGATCGGTAAGTTAACTCCACCTTGCCATACAGTGGCATAGCCAGCCCCTTCAATCATTGGCGCACGAAGTGGATCTTTGTCAAAACCTAATTCTGCTGCAACCGATTTACGAGTAGGTAATGCAATACCTTTACTTGTCCAGATCTTCATCCCTTCTTTTCCCGTTAAGAAGGAGATCAGTTTCCAAGCAGCTTCTTTATTTTTCGATTCTTTATTCATAACATAGGCAACAGTATACGCCATTGTACCTTTATTTCCATTGATCGTTGGAACTTCTGCAGTAGCGTAATCTAAATAAGGGAAATTACTTTCTAAGAAAGGTATCGCCCAAGGTCCTTCAATGACCATTGCAGCTTTTCCTTGTCCAAACATGTCTCCACCCCAATCAGCTCCAACTTCTGATGGTTGTGCAGATGTTTTATCAACAACATGTTGGTCTACGATTGGTTGTAATGCATTTACTGCTTTGTCACTAGCAAAATTTGCTTTGTCATCTTTTACAACTTGGTCTCCTGTAGATTGAGCGACATACATCAAACGAGCTAGCTCAGGGGCAACGCCAAAACCATATACCTCTGTACCTTTTGTCAATTTTTTAGAAATCTCTCTTAACTCATCCCAAGTTTTCGGAGGATTCTTAATTCCAGCATCTGCAAACATTTTTTTGTTATAGAATAAAGCTAATGTTGAAAAGTCCTTTGGAAAACCGTAAATATTTCCATCTTTTCCTTTAAACGCATCAAGCATTGGTTTTTCAAAATCATTTACATCGAAATCATCAGTTACATAATCATCTAATGGTTCTAATACACCAGTTTCAATTAGTCCTGGTGCCTCAAATGCATCTAAGAAAAAGACATCAGCCGCTTGCCCACCCACTAAACGGGTTTTCATGACATCCATATATTGATCAGCAATTACTTCGAATTTTACGTCAATATTTGGATTTTTTTCTTTAAATGCATCTAGAGTTTGATTAAATAACTTGGTTTCTTCTGGTGAGGAACCCCAACCCGCTAAAGTAATTTGAATCTTCTCTCCTTGGGCAGTTCCTTGATCTTTTCCTTTGTCAGCCTCTTCATTCGATGAGCTACAACCTGCTAAAATCCCTGTCAGTAATAACGTCAAAATCGTAATGATGGTAAAGACTTTTTTCGTTTTCATCATTTTAACCCCTCTCTTTTTTTCATTCTTATTTTAAATTTTGAGTCACGTTATACCCTGTAGTGTTTTTATCAATTGAAACCTCTAGAGTACCGTTTTTGCGTTCAATAGTTATTGCTAATTCACCTTTACCAATTTTAAGTTGCGAGACTTTTAGTCGATTGATATCCTCTGGTAATACAGGATTTAATGTAATCGTTTGATCTAAGCTATTTGGAAAAAGACCTAGAATCGCTTGAACAAATAATAAAGGAGTACCTGCTGCCCAAGCTTGTGGTGAGCAAGCAACTGGATATTCAACTACATGGCCTAGAGTATCCTCATATCCACAGAACAACTCAGGAAGTCTAGTATATTCAAAATGAGTAGCAGCCTTTATAAGGCCTTGAATCACTGTGTTTGCAGCAGCGGATTGCTTCGTTCTACTCATTCCAAGAACAATCAGACTATTATCATGTGGCCAAACGCTCCCATCATGATAACTCATAGGGTTATATCCTGCCTCACCTATTCCCATCGTGCGAATTCCATAACCAGTAAACATCTTAGGTGAAACAAGAAGATCACTAACCTTTTTAGCATTTTCCTCGTCTAAGATCCCAGATAATAGTAAATGTCCTGGGTTAGATGTAAGAGTTCCTACTTGAGCTTTTTCTTTGTCCAAAGCAATCGCATAAAATTGTTGGTCTTGCATCCAGAAAGATGAATTAAATTTTTCTTTTAATTGCTCTGCTTCACTATGTAATTGCTTAGCAAGATCAAGATTACCAAGATTTTGATAAATCTCTGCAATGCCTATTTTACCTTGATAAACATACCCCTGAACCTCAGCTAATGCAATTGGAGCTTTGGCATAATCCCCATTTCGATGAACGACAGAATCACCAGAATCTTTCCATCCTTGGTTTGCAATTCCTTTTGATGCCTCTTGGTAATATTCAACAAATAAATCTCCATCACGATCGCCATATTCGTCGATCCATGTTAAAGCTCTTTTTACATTGGCTTCAAGCTTTTTAAATAGTTCTAAATCCCCTGTCCATTTTACATATTCAGTAAGTAGAACTAAAAAAAGTGGTGTGGCATCAATGGTTCCATAATAAGGTGTAAAAGGAATCTGATTCGTATTTGCTAATTCACCAAAACGAAGTTCATGCATGATTTTACCTGGTTGTTCATCACGCCATGTGTCAATTTTAGTACCTTGGTAAGCAGCCATTGTTAGAAGTGTTCCTTTTGCAATTTCAGCGTTAAATGGGAGCATTTGTAGTGCTGCTATTAAGCTGTCGCGACCAAACGGCACGCCAAACCACGGTAATCCAGCTACAGGAAATAGTCCAAACCCAAGATCAGTTAATAAGACTCTAAGATCATCAATACCACGCTTAATCATTGATTGAAAAATAGGATGATCTGTTTCTACCTTTGTTGTATTTGTTTCCCATTCACGATAAGATTGTTCTAAGAAATCTAGAGCTTTTTTTGGCTCTATAACTTCCTTAACTTGTTCACCTATCTCAGGTTGAATCATCAACGTAATTACTTTTTCCTCTTCATGTGACAGAGATAAGTTAAAATAAAGATCTCCATCTTCCGTAACGCTTGTAGCAGGGAAGTCCCAACTGATCGATGTTGCTCGATGAATATCATCAGCCCCTTGATAATGAAAACGTATTGTATTTCCTTCTAAGGACTGTCTAGTACGTTTCCCTACCTTGCCAGTTTGAAATCCTCGAACGATAAACATATCTTTAAAATCTACATCAAAGTGAAAACTTAATTCAAATTTCACACGTTTTGGATAATAATTTTTAGTTTTAACCATTTCGTAGAGTACACCATTATAGATGAAGCGCTTACGTTCAATCTCTACTGATTCCCTCCACAAAATCAATTCTCCATCTTTTTCCATGTGAGGATTCGTTAAGATGATCTTTGCTAAGTAGTTTTGATCAGCCAACGAAGACAAAAGTATTGGCTCCTGCCCATTTATTTTTAAATCTAACTTGCTCAGGAATCGAGTATCTTTGGTATAAAGCCCCAACCCATTTGGATGGTTCTCATAGATATCCCCTTTTTCATCTGTAAGCAAAAATAAATCGTTTTCTTTAATTACTCGATAGTCCATTCTCAAACCTCCAAGTTGCCTAAACAAATTATTTGCTAGTTTCAATTTATCCAAAACGTTTTGGAATCAACATATAAAGAAACCGAAACGTTTTGGTTTTGTATCAAAAAAATTTCATTCTATGTGTTGATAGGTTTTGCAGTTGATTCCCTTGTAATGAGTTGGGTATCTAAAACTTTTACATGAGAGCTTATTTTTTCTTCTAGCATATGAACGATCATCGTTGCTGCTTCATATCCTATCATATATTTATCCTGAGAAATTGTAGTAAGGGATGGAGAAGAATAAGATGCTAAAATAATGTCATCATAGCCAATCACTGATAGATCTTCTGGAACATTCCTTCCTAGTTCTTTCGCTGCTTTTATCACACCAATAGCCATTAGGTCACTAGCACAAAATAATGCAGTGATCTCTGGGTGCTTTGTTAGTAACGTTAATGTTCTTTCTTTAGCCACTTCTTCCAAAAATTGTCCATTGATCACCCATTCTTGATGGAATGGTATATCATGATCCACAAGTGCTTGCTTATAACCTTCTAATCTTTGTCTACTTACAAAAGCCTGATCATGACCATTGACTATCCCAATATTGCGATGACCTAACTCAGCGAGATATTGTACTGCTTTTTTGGCACCATAGATATTATCTGTGGTAACATAGCCTACTTGATGGCCTTCAACTGGAACATCGATCAAAACGACAGGTATTTCACTTTCCACTACCTCTTGCAAGTATGGATCATCCGTTTTTATCCCAGCTAGGATTACCCCATCGACTCGTCGTTCACGACAAAGCTGTGTATAGGTTTTCAATTGTTGTTTAGATGAGGTAGTACTAAACAAAACAATATCATAACCTAATTCACCAGCCCTATCATTGATGCCAGACAAAACTTCAAACAAAAAATTATCCTTTGCCCCTGAGCGAGTAAGTCCAGAAACGAGTAAGCCAATCGTCTTAGTTTTATTCATTACTAGACTTCTAGCCAAAAAATTCGGGCTATAATTTAGCTGTTCGCTGATCGCCTTAATTTTTGCTCTAGTTTTTTCATTTACGTCATCATATCCATTTAAAGCACGAGAGACCGTCGTGACAGAAACCCCTGCTGCCTTTGCAATGTCTTTTATCGTTGCCACGGAACTTCCTCCAAAACGTTTTGGATTGTGAATACATCTTTACTATACATCTAAAAGAAAACGATTTCAATCATTTTTTTGTAAGCAAAGTTTTATTTTTATTGAAAAAAATTACCAATTATATATACTTTTCTAGAAAATAGGCCACGCCATCTTCATCATGATTTATGGTTGTATCCTTTGCAACCTGTTTTAAATCAGCAATGGCATTACCCATCGCGACACCCATTCCAACGTTTGTGATCATTTCTATATCATTGTTCCCATCACCAAAAGCAATCGTTCTTGCTGGATCAAGATCATAGTAAGTTAATACCTCTTTTAATGCATGCCATTTGGAAGTACCCTTTGGCATGATCTCAATATATCCTGGTGATTTTAATAGATAGATTTGGTCAGATAATGATTCTTCTAATTCTTCATGGTGAAAAATTACTTGGCGATCTTTAAGAAAAATTTCAAATTTAGAAATATCATGTTGTAAAAGATGAGCAAAATCACCAATGTAATCAGGTGTACGTTGAAAGGAAACTTTCCACCACTCTACGACTTGGTCATTTGTTAAACTGTATACAAGTTGATCATAAAAACCCAAAATATTGCTTACATGTGGTTTGAAGCCTTCTAAAATAGATATTGCAACTTCCTTTGGCATTGTAAAATGTTTCATATTCCTATCATTTATCCGATCATAAATCATCGTTCCATTGGAACAAATCATGACTGTTTCCAGACCTAATTGTTGATGAAAGTGAGCAGAAGCTGCTGGTGCTCTTCCTGTTGCAAGAAAAACCTTTACCCCTTTATCTATTAGTTTCTTTAGAACCTCTTTATTTCGATTGGATATCTTCGTCTGCTTATTTAATAGAGTTCCATCTAGATCAAGTACAACCGCTTGAATTTCCATTATGATCTCGCCTCTCCTTCACTGATGAATTTTTTCTCCATATTTTTTAATCATATCATAAAAGGTATATTTTTCGAAACTTCCATGTCTATTACATGCTCTATTTTAATTGCTAGCTTGTTGCTTTTGTGTGATATACTCGCGAATGTACCTGTTGCGGTAATTTTGCGTTTTATAACAACTCTTACTTCTGTATGGTTGCAGTTGATTCTGGCAGTTTGTGCGCAGTGCCTGGTAATACCACCTCATTTTCAGCGTGAATCACAACAAATTGAAATCACGCTAAAGATTAAGAAATAAATTATATCCTTCATCTTTTCATTTTTTGGGCCTTACCTTCATACAATGAGTCATTGACGGGGTTAAATTACAAAAGGAAGGTGAAGAGGTGAAGGAATGAAAATAAAAGTTTTTATGCTTGCACTATTCTTTTTCATGACAAGTAGTCCTTTATTTGTTCAAGCAGAGGAAACACAGAACCACTATATTATCATCAATAAAACCACAAACAAACTTGCCTATTTTGTTGGTACAGAATTAAAAAAAGTGTTTCCAGTGGCAACTGGCAGAAAAGCTGAGTATACTCCAGAAGGAAGCTTTAAGATTGTTCAGAAGATTAAAAACCGGCCTTATTACAAATTAAACATTCCTGGAGGAGATCCAAAAAATCCTTTAGGGCCTCGTTGGATGGGGTTTAATGCAAGAGGAACAAATGGGGATACCTATGGGATTCATGGAAATAGTAATCCTTTATCGATTGGCACATATGCCTCTGCTGGCTGTGTACGAATGAATAATGATGATGTAATTTGGTTATTTGACCAAGTCCCGATTGGTGCCAAAGTTTATATCGTCTCCTCTAAAAAAGGCTTCTTGCAATTAGCTGAAGATTTTGGCTACAAAGTAACTTCTTTAGCCGTTGCTCTTAATGAAACTTTATCCATTGACATCAACATCAATTTAGATCATCAGCCTTTCTCTTTACCTAAAAATAATCCAAGCGTCCTAAAAGATGGACATATTTTACTTCCATTAAAGCCATTGATGGGTCGACTAGGGTATCAGTTAACCTGGGACGCTGCAACTAATCAGGTTCATATTGCTAATCAAAAACAGGATTTTACCATACAAATAAACAAGAATACCATGCATAAAAATGATAAAGCCATCGAACTTGATATTGCCCCCACAATCATTAATGGTTCCACGTATATTTCACCAAAGACATTAGGGATACTTCTCGAATCTCAAATGAATTGGGATGAAAAGAATTTAATTATCGACATCTACACCATTCCCACTCCATCTATTCAGTTAGATAATGGAACATTCTTTGCTTTACCTGAAAATTATCATAGTTATGTGAGAAATAACCGATTGATGGTTCCCCTCAAACCAATCGCTGATCAATTTGGCTATTTGATCCAATGGGATTCATCATCAAATCGTATTGGTCTAGCACATCCACAAAAAAATTCAACCCTTTCAATCCAGATCAATCAATCAGATTTAATAAAAAACGGGCAGCTTTATTCTCTTGATGTTGCTCCAGAACTTCAAGAAAATAGTACCTATATCTCCTTACAAACCTTACAATTATGGCTAGACTTGCAATTGGAATGGAATCAGGAACAAAATATCATACAAATAGTTGTAAATGTGGAAAAGAGCACCTAATTCGGTGCTCTTCATTCGTTTCTACAAAAAGTTCTAATTGATAATTTCTTGATTTAACACTTTGCTTGCCGCATTTACTTGTTCGTCCGCATGGTAAGAAGAGCGAACTAGTGGGCCTGATTCACAATGACTGAATCCTTTACTTAAAGCAATTTCCTTCAATTCTGCAAATTCATCGGGATGCCAATATTTCTCTACAGGTAAATGCTTTTTCGTTGGTTGTAAATATTGACCAATAGTAAGAATATCTACATCATTTGCCCGTAAATCATCCATCGCTTCCAAAATTTCTTCCTTTGTTTCTCCTAAACCTACCATAATACTTGATTTTGTTGGAATCTCTGGATTTAGCTCTTTCGCACGACGTAAAAATTCTAAAGAACGATCATACTTAGCTTTTGAACGAACTCGATCAGATAAACGTCTTACCGTTTCAATATTATGGTTTAAAATATCAGGTCGTGCATCCATCAATATTTTGAGATTCTCGAATACTCCCCCCATATCTGAAGGAAGGACCTCTATTGTCGTTAATGGGTTTAACTTACGAGTTGCTCGAATGGTTTCTGCAAAAATAGAAGCTCCACCGTCTTTTAGATCATCTCTAGCTACAGCCGTAATGACAACATGGTGTAATCCCATCTGTTTCACTGACTCTGCTATACGCGCTGGTTCTTGCAAATCTAACTCTGTAGGCATTCCCGTTGTCACGGCACAAAAACGGCAACCTCTCGTACAAATGTCCCCTAAGATCATAAAAGTTGCAGTTTTCCTTACTGCCCAACATTCATGGATATTGGGACACCTTGCTTCTTCACAAACAGTATGTAATTTTTTGGCCCGAATCATCTTTTTTAAGCCACGAAAATTTTCATTTGTATTAATCTTAATCTTTAACCAATCTTTTTTTTCCCTTTCCTGTTTAGCCATGTTTTTACTCCTTTCTAGCGAGCAAATGTCCATTCCTCATGTTCATAACGTTTTTTGGCTAATTCCTCAACAAAATTCATCTCATCCTCTGTTAATGTATACGGTTCTAGCCTTATATTCAATCCTTTTTCAAAACCGCTTTTAAATGCCTCTCTTACTTCTTCCAAGTTGATTTTACGCGTTGCGATCTGGTTAATCGCAACCGCCTTATTTTTAAAATTACGCTGCATGCGTTCTCTTACTCGATCACTTGAGTATTGAAATAAATCAAAAAGGATGTCTTCATCTAAATCTAACAGAATTGAACCATGTTGTAGAATTACACCCTTTTGTCTGGTTTGAGCACTTCCTGCTACTTTCCTTCCCTCGACAACCAGTTCATACCAAGAGGGTGCATCAAAACAAACAGAGGATCGAGGATTTTTTAGCATATCAAGCTCTTCCTTGGTTTCTGGTACAGAAAAATAAGCATGAAGCCCTAATTGTTTAAATCCTTCTAACAGACCAAGGCTAATGATCCGATATGCCTCTGTTACGGTTTTGGGCATTTTGGGATGTTTTTCAGAAATAACAACACTATAAGTTAATTCCTTATCATGGAGCACTGCTCTTCCTCCTGTTAATCGTCTAACAAGGCCTATTCCGTGCTCCTTTACTTTTTGCAAGTTGATTTCTTTATGTAGCTTTTGAAAATATCCAATCGAAAGCGTAGCTGGATCCCAACCATAAAAACGAATCGTGGGAGGAAACTGTCCCTTACTATGCCATTCTAATAACGCTTCATCTAAAGCCATATTGATTGAAGGAGAGTATGTTTGATAATCAATAAATCGCCAAATTTCCATTATTATTGTAGCTCCTCTATTTTAAAAATAACCAGTTTCTTAAAATAATGATACGTTAAAAAACCAATCTTGTCCAAAAAAAAATCCATGTTTGACGATTGACACTTGTCTACAGCAAATAAGTTCTCTTTTCATATGATGTAGTATCAAAAAGGAAAGGGGGAAAAGAAAATGGAATTCATTAAACAACTTTTACAGGCTCGCGCAAATGCTTTACTTCCTGTCACTATTGTCCGCCAAGACAACAACGTTACCTATACAAACGTGCAAGTTGCTTTCCTTAATGACAAAGCCGTTGGTGTTGCTGTAGGTAACCAAATCCGCGTAATCCCATTAGAGCGCATCCTCGAAGTAAGATAATTGTAGAAAAGAAAGTAACCCATCCTTGACCACTAAGAACGGAAAGGCAGAGGCTCCTACCCTTTGCCTTTCCTATTTTTTTTGATTGCTGGAGCAATGGCTAGGATCGAAGAAAAAGGAATATCAATCGCACCAGAAATAGTGGTAAGAGTAACAAAATCTCGATGGACTTTTGCAACAGTTCCCTTAAAAGTTCCACCACTGGTAAGATAGATGGTCACTTCTTGTAACAACCGTTCATAGATGAATAATCGGTCTAAAAGTCGTATCCTCAACTTTTTCCCCCTGCTCTATATTTATGTGTAAAACTGGTAAAATTCTCTCCATATTAACCTAATTCTATGGATTTGGGCGTTTGCTTTATGTGAAGGATCGCTTTATCTGAATAACTTATTGTAGATAAATGCAAAAAAATACTTTTCAGTGAATCTATAGGCAAGGAGGAACGGTATGAAATGATTAAAGGAAGGAGATCCTTATGGTTAGAAAGAAGCCAAGCAGAATCATGAACTTTAAAAAAATTATCCCTTACTCCATCGAAAATTCCCATATCACCAACCATGCAGTAACAGGAGAAAAAAGGTAATTAAAATGGCTGAACCATTATTTCGACTAGCAAATGAAGAAGACTTCCCAAGAATTTGTCAGTTATACCAGCTGCCAAAAGAACATCCTAAATGCAAACAAATAGAACGATGGTTAAAAAGTGGGTCCCAAATCATCCATGTTGCTGAATTAAATGAGCAAATTGTGGGTTGTGTAGCTATTCGTTTTCCAAAACAAACAGAGGCATGGCTGTCTCATAAAATCATTGATTCTTCTGTACAAAACCAGGGGCTAGGAACAAAAATGGCACAGTATGAAGAAAAATATGCAAAAGCAAAAGGCACAACGTTTTTGCGCCTAGCCACTCGAATTGATAATGCTCCAATTCACTGGGTGATTGGGGAAAAACTACATTATTATAAACTAACCAGATGGTTACGCCTCCGCCGACTAATTCCTAAAGCCGTCCATCTTCATTCATCTTTTTTAAATTTAAATCATGCAAAAAGCTCCCAAATTCATTGGTTTAAGAATTTAACAATGATAAGGCCCTATATCCAAAACCATATCGATTATTATTCTTCAGATCATTTAATCCCCTATATGAAAAATCTAAACATGTACACTTCGTTACAACTGAACGATCCATCGATTCTCGATTTCTATCAAGCCTTAGCTGTAATTCAGAATAAAAAAATAAAAGGAGTGGCTATCTACCATTACTCCTCAACAAAAAAAGAAATCATTATTGATCAACTCTATGTGGACCATCAGGACGATGCCTACCTTCTGCTATATCACTTAAGCCAATTCGCAGCAAAGAAAAAACTTCTTTTTTCATTATTAGCAGCTAAACCAACTTATCCGATTATTCCTGTGATTAGATTTTGGACGAAATCTTCTCGTCTTTTACAAACTCCTGACTTGTTTGTATTTGGGAAAAAACTTTCCTCATAAGGACTTGCAAAACAGGCGAATAATCCTTTCTCATCCTATCTTCTATACTAGCCTGTAAATAAAAAGATAGAACTTGAGGAATATGAATGAATCTCCCAACAGAAAAGAGGTTGGCCAAAACGACCAATTCTGAGAAATATTTGCCTTCTCCCAAAAAATCAACAGGCCAACCTCCTGTTTCTTTGATAGCCTCTATATTAAAAAGAACAGGGGAAGGCCAAAATGATTCACAAAAGATGTCTTTTATTTCTTTGATAGTAGTATTCTGTTTTTCTCCAATATATCGATATTTGGAATAGGTTTGAAATAGTCTTTGATCTGCATAGGCCGCAACAACATTTTGCCCTTTTTCCTCTTTCTCTGGTATGATAGATATAAATTGTTCAATCGCATGAGGTTGTAAAATGACAAATGGTGAAAGAGCCATCATGTATACCCCGTTTGAGTAATCAAGAGCATATTTGATGGCTTGCCCTTCTCCAGTTGTATGAACTAAAGATAGGTGACGAGAAGAAATAGAATGGTGTTTGCAAAATGACTCGACCACTTTAGAAGTCCCATCAGTAGAATGGTCATTGATAAAAATACATTCAACATTTGTTTGATTTTGTGTAAGTATACTTTGAAGTAAAGATGTAATCATTTGCTGTTGGTTTTGGTAGGGAATGATCAGTGATACTAAGGGGTTATTTTTTATCTTTTTCATCAACTTTTTGATCTCCAATAATCGAACCTTTATATTTTGTAATAAGCAATTGTTTGCTTCAATCCCTCTACTAAAGGTATTTTTGGTTCCCAAGCTAATTTTGACTTCGCCAAACTTATATCTGGATTTCGTTTTACGGGATCGTCTATAGGTAGCGGTAAATAGACTATTTTTGATTGTGAAGCAGTTAATTTAATTACTATCTCCGCAAGCTCCTTGATTGTGAACTCACTTTGATTTCCTATATTAACAGGTCCTATAAAATCGTCTGAACCATTCATCATTCTCATCATTCCCTCTATTAGGTCATCAATATAACAAAAGGAACGAGTCTGAAAACCATCTCCATAGATGGTAAGCTCTTTATTTTGAAGGGCTTGAACAATAAAATTACTTACAACCCTTCCATCATCACGATTCATCTTTGGCCCGTATGTGTTAAATATTCGAATCACTCGGACATTCACATGGTATTGACGATGATAGTCAAAAACAAGTGCTTCTGCCGCTCTTTTTCCTTCATCATAGCAAGCTCTTGGTCCAATTGGATTTACATTTCCTCGATAACTTTCTGGTTGAGGATGAATCTCTGGATCCCCGTATACTTCACTCGTAGAAGCAAGTAATAATTTACTATTTACCTTTTTTGCTAGTTCAAGCATATTGATCGTTCCAATCACATTCGTTTTAAGTGTGTTGATTGGGTCTTTCTGATAATGAGTGGGTGAGGCTGGACAGGCGAGATGATAGATTTCATCCACCTCGAGATAAAAAGGTTCGATAATGTTATGATCAATACAAGTAAAAAATGGGTGACAATCAAAAGGTACAATGTTTTCTTTCTTTCCTGTATAGAAATTATCAACACAAATGACTTCATTGCCCTCTTTTAATAAACGCTCAATTAGATTTGAACCAATGAAACCAGCTCCACCAGTAACTAATATTCGCTTACGTTTCATTGTACCTTCGTCCTTCCAATCGAGTAATAAACAAAACCAGCTTTCTGCATCGCAATTGGATCAAATTGGTTACGCCCATCAAATAAAACTGGATATTTCATCCTTTTTTTAACGATTGATAAATCTGCCTCTTGATACATTTTCCATTCCGTAATTAGTAGCAAGGCGTCTGAATTCTTAATTGCTTCATATAGATCATCGAAGTAATAAATCCCATTATTCCCCAATAAAACACGAGTATTTTCAATTGCCGCTGGATCATGGGCATGTATCGTTGCCCCATGCCGTCTTAACTCCTTTATCGTTTCTATCGCTGGTGCCTCACGGATATCGTCAGTTTCCGGTTTAAATGCTAACCCCCATATTGCAATGACTTTTTCATGGAGATCTTCACCAAAAAATTGTAGAACTTTGTTTAGTAATTTTTGCTTTTGTTGACTGTTTACCTGCTCAACAGCCTTTACAATCTGAAGTTCCACCCGATACTCTTTTCCAGTTTGTATCAATGCTTTTACATCTTTTGGAAAACAAGATCCACCATAACCTAATCCAGCATTTAGAAAGGCCATTCCAACTCTAGTATCAGAGCCTAATCCAAGCTTCACTTCTTCAATATCAGCGCCTGTTGCCTCACATATGGCTGCAATTTCATTGATAAAACTGATTCGAGTCGCTAACATCGCATTAGTAGCATATTTCGTTAACTCAGCAGAGAAAATCGACATTTGAAGCAATGGATACCCTTGGTCTGTTAATGGACGGTATAGCTCCTTCATTAAAGCAGCTATTCGAGGATGATCTGTTCCAACGACAATACGGGAAGGATGCATAAAATCCTGAATGGCTGCCCCTTCACGAAGAAATTCCGGATTAGAAACCACATCAATTTCTATCTGATTTAGTCCTCGATTCGTTAACTGTTCTTTAATTACATTTTTTACCTTTTGCGCAGTTCCTACAGGTACCGTTGATTTATCTACAATAATTGTATAACGGTTGATATTTTGCCCAATCTCTTTTGCAACTTGAAGAACATGGGATAAGTCAGCTGATCCATCTTCATTTGGTGGTGTTCCAACCGCGATAAAAACAAACAAACTGAAATCAAGCATCTCTTTTAAATCTGTAGTAAAAGAAAGTCGTCCATTTTCCGAATTACGTTTAATCATTTCATAAAGACCTGGCTCATAGATAGGCACTTGTCCACTTTTCAACAATGAAATTTTATGTTGGTCTATATCTAGACATATGACATGGTGTCCCATTTCTGCAAAACAGGCTCCTACGACCAATCCTACGTAGCCGACACCTACAACCCCAACATTCATCTTAGTTCCCTCCGGTTCATTTTCCTTCTATGTCAAAAGCAAATTAAAATATTCTTCTAATAAATTATGAGTTAGAAGGATTTGGGTAACGGCAGTTGACTATTTTAAAAAAATAAGGTCAGCTTTACAAGTAAAAGCTTAAAAACCTTGGAATCGTTAAGATGTTTTTCTCAGTTGAATGATCGATTGACGTCCAATCAGCTTTTTTTATAAGATCTAAATGATAAATACAAAGGTCTGGTAAAATAGTTTGCGATTTCGATTTTATTTTTTTTCTTTTTGCTATTGCCCTCAAAACGATCTCACCCTTTCTTTCTTTCTCCTCCATTGTGTCAACAAAAATCTCAATACATTCAGGATTTAATATTTCGAAAGGCGATAAAATGAGTACATATTTCCCGTTAGCCAATTTTAAGGTTTCTTTTGAGATTGAATGATCGTTTATAAAAATGGTTTCAATATTTGGATAAGTTTGATGTGCAATACTTTGTCTAAGATAAGGTAATATTGCAGAATGATAAGGGTATGAAATAAGTAGAGATACAAGGGGGAGAGATCCAGAATCTCCTTTTTTCTCTTTAATGCTTATTTTGTTTTTTAAGTCTACGTCAACAAGGTAAGGTTCGTTCCATTCTTGTAATGCTCTTGCCAATAAATATTTATACATTGAATACCAAGCATTTCGGTTTTTATACGTAATACTGTCATATCTTCTTCTAACCACCATTGTTCGTTTAGGTAAATAAGCCATTTGATAATGTTTAAGCAAGCGAAATACTGTGGCTATATCTTCATATAATCGGCCTTCTGATGGATAATCTGTCACCCATCCCCCAATAGCAAGAAGGGCTTCTTTTCGATAGAAACGTGGGATAGGAACAAAGTAATTCTTCACCCACTGGATCCGATTAAGAAATGGACGAGCTACCACAGCTTGGTGTTTCATTAAGTTCTTTCCAACTTTTTTTACTGTCACATAGTCGGAGTATACTAGCGCAACAGTGGAAGGAAGCTTCTGCATATAATCAACAAATAATTGAAGTGCAAGAGGGTGTAACCAATCATCAGCATCCAATTCCAAAACATATTCTCCTTCTGCGATCTTTAATCCCTCATTTAATATTTTGCCTTTTCCCTGATTTTTCCTGAATCGTTTATATTGGATGCGAGAATCGTTTTTTATGATTGGGAGAATCCAATTTTTGCTTTTGTTTGTTGATCCATCATCTAATAAAATCAATTGCCAATTGGAATAACTTTGTTGTTTCACACTGGCAATGGCCTTTTTCATATATTTCTTTTCATTATAAAAGGCTAACAAAATCGTGACATAAGGTTTATTCCCAATTTTAACCCCTCCCATCATTTTTTTAGATTATAAATGGAACAGCATATGAAAGGTATCTATAAAAAGATCAAACTTTTCTAACTTTTTAATGGTATCTTCTTCAGTAAGAACTTGATTCTTTTTTTCAGGTTGATCGTCTAATCCGATTTGAAAAGAGAGATGATTTATTTTTTTCTCTTCTGCTAACAACTCTGCCACTTTATGAAGGAATAGTAAGTATGTTTCCTTAAGCAGCATAAATTGGTTAGGATATTCTTGATTGAGCTGTTTATATTCTTCTAAAATACGCTGTTCCTCTAATCGATCAATATACCCAGCAATCGTCATCGCATGTGTAGAGGTTTCAAATTCAGGATGTTTTCTTTGATAAATGAGGTAATTTTTAAACATATCACGGTGCTGTTGCTGCGTAGAAAAAGGATGTTCTTGGTGATAATGGGGGACTCCTTGATCGTTTTTTAAGACTGCCCCTATTTTATATAATCGATAACCCATATCTGTGTCTTCCAATCCCCACCCTTGATAATCCTCATCAAAATATCCCACCTTGTCTAATAGTTCTTTTTTTAAAGAGACATTTCCCGATAAAAAGGCCTGCCAAGGTAAATGATACCCAATTAATTGGTCCCCAAAATGCTTTCGCACATCTGCAAAAAGAGGTTTTGGAAACGTAAGCTGTTGATAAAATCTAGATTTAATCTCTTTTTGCGATAAAAGTGGGATTGGTTTTTGCGCCTGTTTCAATCTTTTTCGAATGGTTTTTAGATTTCTTAGATGATTTCCTGGAATGAGCTGCCAACGTCTGAGTAAAAGTGGTTTTCCCCGTATTAAAGAATAAAACTTTTCAATTTGATCATTACGAAAATCGGGGTACAACGTTGTATAGACCCCATATTGTCTTAGAGCTCCTGTAACTACCATGTTTTCTTCTTCCGAATGATTTTCCAAATGATTTGCTACAAAATGAGAATCGACAATGATTTCCGAGTCTAGGAATATAATCACACTCCCGTTTGCAAGCGAAATCCCTACATTTCTCGCTTTAGAACGACCTAGATTTTTATCATAGCGAATGTAATGATATTTAAACGGGGCTTTAAAGCTTTTTAATTTAGGGGTTAGATCTGTTGATGCGTCATCGATTAAGATCACTTCCATTTTAGATAAATCATATTTTTGATTTGCTAATGCATACAAGCTGAACAAATTTAAAGGGTATTTATTATATGAAGGCATAATGATACTTACATCCTTTTTCAATGACCATCCCCCATTTTACTAGGTTGTAACATAATTAAATTCATTTCAATATTTTATGCTGATATGGGTTTAGAAGATTGTTCCCATGCCTAGTCCATCTTCATATTGTAGATAGAAACTATTTATTACGAAGGGAAAGGTAATATGTTTATAGAGGTAAGTGTCATTATGATCTCCCACAATAAATATCCACAAAATTTGTTAACCCTTTATTCTTTCCAAAATCAAACTTATGACCCTGAAAAATTTGAAGTGATCTTTGTAGACGATTCTTCAACCGATCAAACAACCACTTTAAGCAACTTAGAAACACCTTTTACATTTAAATACGTACGAACTAAACATAATGTAGGTCGATCACGTGCTAAAAATATTGGTATTCAACATGCATCTGGAAAAATCCTTATTTTTTTAGATGTAGAAATGCTAGTCGATCCTGACTTTATTGAACATCATATTCATCTTCATCAAACGGAAGAAAACCTTGTTATCTCATGTACCAACCAGCAAAAAATCGTTTATACCGTATTGGATCCAAAATTTAATGAAAAACAAATCAAACGATTCTATTCCATGATTAAAACAAAACCAAAACTTCTGAGAAAATGGAAGCTATCTCTCTCGAATCACACTAAAAATATGCACTTGCTTTTGAGGTATATAAAAAGAATAAAAAGACCAGTTCCATTATTAGGTAAACAGGGGATTCAATCTTTATTTTTTCATCAACTTGCTTATCCAGATCCTACATTTCCTACGATAATCAGAGATTATGGGCCTTGGTTAAATGGATTCCATCTTCCTTGGATTTTTTGCATTACTAGAGCTGTCTCCTTTAGAAAAACTTTGCTAGATCAGGTAGGTTATTTTAATGAGGAATTTGCTGGTTGGGGTAGTGAAGATAATGAATTAGGTTATCGACTTTACAAAGCAGGAGCAACTTTTTATGATGCACCACAGATTGCAACCTATCATCAGGAGCATCCCTACATTTTGACGGAGAGAAAGAAAGAAATGATTGGAAACATTGTGAAGTTTCAACAGATTCATCCTGATATCGATGTAGCAGTGATCACATTACCCTTTATTGGTAAAGGAAGCTTTGTAAAAGCAAGTCAAGTTTTACATGAATATAGAACACTTTCTAATCAGTATCCTGAGCAAAATAAGACTTTTAGAGATACATTAAAGAAAGGACTTCAAGCGGCACTTAAAATGTTTTTGGAAAATCGAAGCCTAGTGAATTTAAGTGAATTTGTAGGATTAAAGGATGATGAAAAATGGAAGGAAACCGTGTTATCAGAGCTAAAAATCTTGCGATCTGATGATAGGTTTAAACGATTGGTAAAAGTATTTGATGAACTTTTTGGCGACATTGAAAACTAACATTAAGTCACTCTATTCACCTTACTTTTTTTACTCCAAGAACTTCTCCTTCTACTTTTGTGACAATTACTAGTCAAAAAATCTCCTCCATAATCATACGAATATCCTTTGTAATCTTCCATTCAGGATAATGAGAGGTAAACTTGCTTAAATCACTAATATACCAAATATGATCTCCTACTCGGTGATGTTCATTATAGGAATAATTTAATTTCTTTCCTGTGATTTCTTGCGCTAATTCAATCGCTTCAAGCATGGAAATATTAGAATATCTTCCTCCGCCAAGGTTATACACCTCTCCACCCTGTCTAGGATTTTGAAAAAAGGTATGGAATGCGGAAATCACATCGCTAGAAGCAATTACATCTCTTACTTGTTTGCCTTTATAGCCAAATATCGTGTAGGGAATACCATTGATTACACACTTCATTAAGTAATTAATAAATCCATGTAAGACGACTCCAGATTGTTTCGCCCCAGTTAACACTCCACCTCGAAAACAAACTGTTTTCATATTGAAGTATCTCCCATATTCCTGAACCAATATATCTGCAGCTAATTTAGATGCTCCAAATAAGGAGTGCATATTTTGATCGATACTCATATCCTCAGATATACCTTTATGATAAGGATGGTTTGAATCAATTTCGAAGCGAGTTTCACATTCAATCAAAGGAAGTTGATTTGGCCGATCACCATACACCTTATTCGTGGATGTATAGATAAATACTGCCTCAGGACAGAATTTACGCGTAGCTTCAAGCAAATGAAGGGTTCCATTTGCATTCACATGAAAGTCAGTCAATGGTTCTCTTGCTGCCCAATCATGTGAAGGCTGTGCTGCAGTATGAATAATTAATGAAATATCTTGTTTATATTCTTCAAATACTTCTTCTATTTTTTTATAGTCTCTTATATCAATATCATAATGTCTATATTTAGATCCAAGTTTAAGTTTCAAATACTCACGATTGTTTATGGTCGAACCACCGGAACCAAAAAAATACTCCCTCATATTATTGTCGATCCCTATCACATCGTATCCCAAACCAACATAAAATTCAGCTGATTCCGAACCAATTAATCCAGAAGAACCTGTTATGACGACAACAGACACTAACACTCCCCCTAAATGTTTATTTAACTTCCCTCCGAAAGAAGTCTCCCACTTCTAAACGTGAAGGTGTGCCAGCACCAGTGAAAATGGGAGATGAATTTCGGTTAGGCGTAGCCTAAAGTTTTTTTTTGGCTATGATATAATCAGTCTTATATAAATGAAAGGCTGATATATCAATGAAATTAGACTGGGTGAAAATTACAATATTTCCTTAGTAGAATGAAATCACGATGTTGAGAAGCTTTTGCTTACTCACAACGGGTGGTGCGCCCATTGAAGTGATAAAGAAATATATAGAAAATCAAGGTATGAAGTGAGGTGATTCGATATGGCAAACAAAGCATATAAGTTCCGTCTGTACCCAACACAAGAACAAGAGCAATTTCTTGCGAAAACCTTCGGTTGCGTTCGTTTCGTCTACAATAAAATGTTGGCTGAACGAAAGGAAACATATGAGAAGTTCAAGGACGACAAAGAAGCCTTGAAAAAGCAAAAATTCCCGACTCCTGCCAAGTACAAAAAGGAGTTTGCATGGCTCAAAGAAGTCGATAGCCTTGCGTTGGCAAAC
>NZ_BDGM02000026.1:0-38208 GCF_001748485.2 Tepidibacillus sp. HK-1
CATTGTGATTGTGGTTTTGTGGCAGATAGAGATTGGAACGCTTCTATCAATATCAAGCGTGAAGGATTGCGACTGTTAGTATAATCATAAATAGAGCATGGAACAGGCTCGATAGCTAAGTAAATTTCGTACCGTTAGGTGCGATTACCTTAGAAGCCCCCACCTCTAAGCGAAACGTAGGTGGCGGGTAGTTCACTGCCTATCGGGAATTTAAAGTGACTGATGAACATGGCAAATTAATGGTTTATGCCTTTTCTCGGTGGGTGCTATTAGATACTGAAAAAATGCGGTTAACCAAGATTCCGAAAATGATCTATCAAGCTTATGGTTTAGACCCTGAACAAATAAAAGATTCTGAGATGAGTAAATTGGATGAGCCAAGAGAAATTGAATATATGAAGGATTTTACTGTTCGTTATAGTGATATTGATACGAATAAGCATGTGAATAACGCCAAGTATGTAGAATGGGCTATAGAAACAATACCATTAGAAACTGTATTAAATTACAGTTTGAATAATATCAAGGCAATGTATAAGAAAGAAACTAAATATGGAACTAAGGTTCAAGTGAGAACAGAGATCGTAACCGAAAGTGATCAATTGAGAGGGTTGCATCAGATTGTTGATGAACAAGATACGACATTATGTTTGTTAGAAACCACTTGGAAGGCTATGGATTGATGAATTTCAAAATTGCCAAATGGATTTTGCATCTCTTAACTAAACCAGTTAGAAATATTAAATGTTCTTTTAAATGAGTTATATTATTAAAATATTTTAAAAATATATTGAAAAAATAATTTTCAGAATATAAAATAAAAAATAATAGTGTAGGTGGTCAGGACACCTAATGATTGATCCAATAATAAAGATAGGGAAGAAATTAAGCATTTCTTAGGAGAGTTTTTATGATTTTTGAGCCGATTAAAAAGAAAAGAGTTTATCAAATTGTTATTGAAAGAATAAAATCTTCCATTGAATCTGGGCAATTAAAGCCAGGGGATAAATTACCTTCAGAAAGGGAAATGGCCAAATTACTAAATGTTTCTCGTTCTGCAGTCAGAGAAGCCCTTAGTGTTATGGAATATTATGGAATGGTAGAAATCAAAACGGGAATTGGCGTTTTTTTGGTTGAAGATCAGGTTAATCAACTATTAAACAAGATGAATATTTTACTGTTTAATTATGGAATACAATTGGGAGAAATTTTAGAAGTAAGACAAGGGATTGAATCACAAGCTGCTTATTTGGCGGCCCAAAGAGCCACTTCAGAAGATTTAACAAAGATAAAGAAAGCGCTTACAAAACTAGAAAGAGCTGTAATAGAAAATAAAATTGCTGCAAAAGAAGATTACGAATTTCATCGTGCTGTCGTTCAAGCCAGTAAAAATCATATGCTTATACAGATGATTTATCTTATAGCTGATTATTTTATCCAAGGGCTAAATAAAAGTAGGCAAGAGTCTTTAAAAATCCCAGGTAGAAGTCAACAAATTTTAAATGAACATAAAGAGATATATGATGCGATTGCCGTAAAAGATCCAAATCTTGCTAGTAAAAAGATGTGGGATCATTTAGAACATGTGAAGTCGAGGTTTAATTAAAAATAAAGTTTAATGAAGGAGGTGCTTTTTATTCATTCAGTTTTTATAGAGAAAAAGGGACTTTAAAGTCATCATTCTAAAGAAAATTTTTAAAAAAAGAGGGGGAGAAAAATGAGGAAAAAAGGTTTAAAAATGATAGCGATGATAGTAATGATCAGCATGATAATTGGTCTGGTTGGATGTTCATCATCAACCACTTCAAGTAATGGTGGAGGCGGAATGAAATTTATTAATATTGCTACCGCTTCAACAGGTGGATCCTATTATCCAATTGGGGTAGGAATGGCGACTTTGTGGACAGAAAAGTTGAAAGGAGTTAATGCAAGTGCCCAATCCTCGGCAGGTTCTGTAGAAAATATTGACCTATTAAGAAACGGGGAAGCACAAATTGCGATTTTTCAGGGATTAATTGGTTCTATGGCCTACCAAGGAAAAGGTGCTTTTGAAGGAAAAAAATATGATGGATTACGTTCAATTTCCATGCTTTGGCCCAATGTTGAACATTTTGTTTTAAAAGAAGAACTAGCTAAAACAGGGAATATTCTTGATTTAAAGGGATCTAATTTTTCCGTAGGACCACAAGCAAGCGGAACAGAACAATCTACAATGGTGATCTTTGAAGGAGTTGGCCTTTCAAAAGCAGATATTAAACCTGATTATCTTGGTTATAATGATGCGGCTTCAGCTATAAAAGATGGTAGAATAAGTGGCGCATCAATGCCAGCTGGTACTCCTGTAGCAGCAGTTACTGATTTATATGCTAGTAAAGCCGGTGTTAAGGTACTTGAGTTCACAGATGAACAATTAGCAAGTATTAACAAGTTGTATAATACTTGGTTCCGTTTTGTCATTCCTGTTGAAACTTATCCAGGTCAAAAGGAAGAGATCAAAACAATTGCTCAACCTAACTGGTTAGGTGTTGCCAATACAGTAGATGAAAAATTAGTATACGATTTAACGAAGACTTTATTTGAAAATTTAGATTACATGTACTCTGTACATAACAGTGCCAAGAGTATTAAGTTGGAAACATCCTTAAATGGTTTGCCTGCACCATTACACATCGGGGCATATAAATATTTTAAAGAAAAAGGACTCGAGATTCCAGAACACTTAATACCACCAGAAGCCAAATAAACGAAAATTTAATGAAAAAGGGTGGCATAAACCACCCTCTTACCATCTTTATTAAAGGGGAGATGAAAAATGGAATCTAAAAAGGCAAAAATAGAAAAACAGGAAGTGGTCAATCCTCAGCGTCAATTTACTGGCTTTCAAGGGAAAATTGTTGCAGTGTTTGCCATTCTTTTTTCTGTCTTTCAGATCTATGCCAATAGTATTGGTATAATTCAAGAAATCCACCGAAATGCGATACATTTGGGGTTTTTATTGGTTTTATCCTTTTTGCTATTCCCAGGAAATAAGAAATCGAGTACTCATAAATTTAGCCTATGGGATATTCTTCTAGCTATTGGTGGGGTTATCGTAGGTTTATATATCGTTATCTTTTATAAAGATATCTTTGTTGCCCGAGGTGGGCAAGCGAATTTACTAGATTATATTGTAGCGGGATTAGCAATCGTCCTTACCCTAATTGCAGGAAAAAGAACGATTGGTTGGTTTATACCCATTCTTGGTATCATATTTTTACTTTATGCTAGATTTGGTGAATTTTCCTTTTTAGGAATGTTTGCTCATCAAAACTTTACAACAGAACGTTTACTTTACCGTATGTATATGACGACAGAAGGATTGTTAGGAATTACGATTTCTATATCATCTACTTACATCTTCTTATTTATTTTATTTGGTGCCTTTCTTAGTGCTAGTGGTGCTGCTGACTTATTTAATGATTTAGCATTAGCGATAGCAGGTAAGAGACGTGGTGGTCCTGCACAGGTAGCCATTCTTTCTAGCGCGATGATGGGTACATTAAGTGGAAGTGCTGTAGCAAATGTAGCTACTACAGGTACATTTACGATTCCCTTAATGAAAAAGATCGGTTATGCACCACATTTTGCTGGTGCAGTAGAAGCTGCGTCTTCTACTGGCGGGATGATGATGCCACCAATCATGGGTGCAGCCGCCTTTATTATGGCAGGTTTTGTAGGTGTTCCTTATTCAACAGTAATGTTGGCTGCTGTGATTCCGGCATTGCTTTATTATGCAGGGGTAATCATTATGGTGGATATAGAGGCTAAACGTTTGGGACTTAGTGGATTAAGTGCTGAAACATTACCAAGAGTTTGGGATGTTTTAAAAAAACGTGGGTTATTATTAATACCTATTATTGTTATAGTATGGACACTTTTTGAAGGAAGAACCCCACTATATGCTGGTTTTGCAGGAATTATTTCCACCATTTTAGCAAGTTGGTTTCATAAAGATACAAGAATTGGCCCAAAGAAAATTTTACAAGCCTTTGAAGAGGCTGGACGAGGCGCCATTCAAGTTGGTATTGCAACAGCTGCAACAGGAATTATCGTCGGTGTAGTGGGTATGACAGGAGTAGGATCCGTACTTGCTTATAACATCCTGAAAATTTCCTTTGGTCAATTATCAGTTGCTTTAGTATTAGTTATGTTAACAGCGATCGTTCTAAGTTTAGGATTACCTTCAACTGCTTTATATATAGTGGTTGCGGTTACGGCAGCACCTGCATTAGTAGAAGCAGGTATTCCTCCTCTTGCAGCACACTTTTTCGTCTTTTGGTTTGGCGTGCTATCTAACGTTACACCTCCTGTTGCATTAGCATCATATACGGCTGGAGGAATTGCAGGAGCCGACCCAATGAAAACAGGATGGACAGGATTAAAATTAACAATCGCAGGCTTTATTATTCCGTTTATGTTTGCTTATAATCCTGTCATTTTGATGCAAACGTTAGATGGAAGTCCTGTTTCGTTTGATAAGGTTATCTTGGCAGCTATTACTGGATTATTCGGAGTATTTTCCCTTGCTGTTGCTGTTCTAAATTACTATCGCTCACCTTTAAATTGGTTAGAAAGAATTCTATTCTTCTTAGCAGCAATTTTCATGATTAAACCTGGGATTATTACCGATGCTATAGGAATTGGGTTACTCGTTATTTCTTTATTTATCCAGATAAAGAAACAAAAAGAAGTGATCAATAGAGGTACCAATCATGAATACTTGGCCTAAAATCTACAAACTCAAACAAACTTTTTCCAATCAACCGATTTTAAAGGATATTGAAGAAACGATTGCTAAAGAAGTGGAATATGTGATAAGTCAAAGTCAACTATTAGCAGGATCAAGCATCGCAATTCCTGCTGGTAGCAGAGGGATATCCAATATCGTCATTATTTTAAAAACGATCATTACAAAATTAAAGGAAATGGGATATCAACCTTTCCTTTTTTCTGCAATGGGCAGTCATGGTGGAGGTATAAGTGAAGGGCAAAAAAGTATATTGGAAAGCCTAGGTATAACAGAAGATGTGATGAAATGCCCAGTTATCTTCTCTTCAGAAGTAGTTCAACTTGGAAATACAGATCAGGAGATAACAGGGCTACCTGTATATGTGGCTAAGGAAGCAGTAAAAGCAGACGGAATACTTGTCGTTAATCGTATAAAAGCCCATACTTCTTTTACAGGAACATATGAAAGTGGATTACTTAAGATGATGGCAGTAGGAATGGGGAGAGCAAAAGGAGCATCAATGGTTCATTCATTAGGTGCAGAGTATCTTGCTAAGTCCATTCCTTCTATTGCCATAAAGGCGATGGAATTAGCACCTATTATTGGAGGAATTGGGATTGTAGAAAATGCGTTAGAAGAAACAGCAATGATCAAAGGTTTGTATAAAGATGAAATTTTAAAAGAGGAAAAGAGACTGTTACAAATAGCAAAATCCTATATGCCTAAACTTCCAGTAAAAGATATTGATTTAGCCATTATTTTACAGATGGGCAAGAACTACAGCGGTACAGGAATGGATACGAATGTCATCGGTAGACTTCGGATCGAAGGAGTACCTGAACCTACTCACACGAATATCCGCTATCTTGCTGTTTTAGATTTATCTGAAGAATCTCATGGGAATGCAACTGGTATTGGTTTAGCTGATTTTACAACAGAAAAGTTAGTGAGAAAAATCGATAAACAGGCAACCTATCTAAATTGCATGACAAGCGGTTTTGTTACTAGAGCTGCAATACCTATGACTTTTCCAGATGATAAGACATTATTTGAGGGGATTGAAAAAGTATTAAAACGAGATGATTTATCAAATTTTAAAATAGCTATCATCAAAAACACCTTACAAATTGATGAATTATGGGTTTCGGAAGCAATATTTCAAACTTTGCAAGGAGAAAAAAATTTTGAATTACTAGAAGGTCCCCTAAATATAAAATTTGATGAAACCAATTCGCTCACCTTAAATTAAGGGCTATAAGTAAGTAGTGGTGTGAAAGCTTTCCGTGTGCAAGATAATTTGGGAGGGGATAATAATGGAAAATAGAGTAATAGAGAAGATTAAGAGATTAATACCCGATCCGAAAAGAGTCATGACCGATATCTCTGATTTATATAGTTATTCTTATGATGGTTCTTTCGGTACTTATCTACCAGATATCGTTGTGCAGCCGAAAAGTAAAGATGAAATTGTTCGTCTCGTACAATTAGCCAATCAAGAGAAGCTTCCTATTTACCCTCGAGGACAATCGACGGGTTTAAGTGGTGGGTCTCTGCCAGTCAAAGGGGGGCTTGTTCTTGATTTATCGAAAATGAACCAAACCCTGATTATCGATCCAGATAATCTAGTAGCAATCGTCTCACCAGGAGTCTTAACCGCAGATATTCATAAAGCGGCTGAACAATATGGTTTGATGTACCCACCTGATCCAAGTAGTTCCCATGTTTCTACGATTGGAGGAAACCTTGCAGAAAATTCGGGTGGTCCAAAGGGATTAAAATATGGAGTAACCAAAGATTATGTGATTGGACTTGAAGTGGTAACCCCTGAAGGAAAAGTAATTCGTACAGGTGGAAAAACGGTAAAAAACGTTACTGGGTACGATTTAACCAAGTTGATTGTTGGTTCAGAAGGTACACTTGGCATTATTACCGAAGCGATCTTACGATTAGTGCCAAAACCACTTACGACAGAAACATCAATGGTCATTTTTAACGATATTGTCGATTCAGGTCGGGCGATTTCGAAAATATTAACAAGTGGTATATTACCTTCTAAATTAGAATTAATGGATCAGGCATCCATTCAAGCTGTTGAAGACTATGAACCTGTAGGCCTTCCCCGTGACGCAGAAGCGATTCTTCTTATAGAAGTAGACGGGCACCCTTTAGCAGTGAAAGATGAAATCGAACAAGTAAAAGAAATTTGCAGCCAATTAGGAGCGAGAGAAGTGAAAATCGCCACGACCAAAGAAGAACGGGAAGAACTATGGCGGGCGAGAAAACTGGTTTCTCCAGCAATTGTAAAAATTAAACCGACCAAAATTTCTGAAGATGCAACGGTTCCAAGAAGCAAAATCCCAGAGATGTTTAAACGGTTAAAAGAAATAAAAGAAAAATATCAGATTCATCTTGTGATTTTTGGTCATGCAGGGGATGGTAATCTACATCCAAATATTATTGCCAATAAGCTAGATAAAGAAGAAATGAAACGGGTAGAAAAGGCCGTAGAAGAAATTTTTCGCGCTACAATTGAACTTGGAGGGACACTCTCAGGAGAACATGGAATTGGAACCATGAAGGCCCCCTTTATGGAAATGGAATTAGGTGAAGAGGGTTTAGAGATGATGAAACGCATTAAAAAAGCATGGGACCCCAATAATATCTTAAATCCTGGAAAAATTTTCCCTGAACCAGGTCAGAAGTTGGTGTTAAGTGAATGAGTACACTACTTAATCAACTCCAACAGGATTTACGCTATGATTTAACCAATGCCTGTGTCCAATGCGGTTATTGTTTACCTGTTTGCCCTACGTATCTAACAATGGAGAAAGAAACCCACTCTCCTCGGGGAAGAATCAATCTCGTCAAAATGGTGGCAGAAGGGAAAATCAAAGATATTAATCAAATTAGAGAACCATTAGAACTATGTGTTGGTTGTCGAGCCTGTGAAACAGCTTGCCCAACTGGAGTACAGTATGAAAGGATTCTTGATTCTGCAAAGAAAGTTTTAGAAAAACATAAGACCTATAAACCCTCTGTTCGGATCATTCGAAATATCTTATTTAAACACGTTTTTCCCAAACAGAAGGTTATGGTTTCTTTAGGTAATCTAATTTGGTTATATCAAAAAACAGGTTTACAAAAAATGGCTCACACTACAAAAATAATAGATTTATTACCTTACCATTTAGGTGAGTATGAACGTACATTACCAATATTACCATCCAATCATAATAGGAAAAAAGAAAGTACGCTTAAAAACACAAATCAGAAGCCAAAGATAAAAGTTGCCTTTTTTCAAGGATGTATTATGCAAGGAATTTACCAGCGGATTAATCATTATACTGTAGAGTTGATGAAGCTAGCGAATATTGAAGTTGTCATTCCTGAAAATCAAACCTGTTGTGGGGCTTTACATGCTCACTCAGGTGGCCATGAGCAGGCGATTGCATTAGCAAAACAAAATATTGATGTATTTGAAAAACTAGACATTGATTATATTGTAAATAATGCTGGAGGGTGTGGTGCGGCGCTCAATGAGTACGATCAATTACTTACCGATGACCCCGACTATGCAGAAAAGGCAAAGCGTTTTGTAGCAAAAGTTAGGGATATTAGTCAAGTCTTGGTGGAAGCGAGTCCTCTCCCGTTAAAAAAACAAGTGAACGAAATTGTTACTTATCAACGTTCTTGTCATATGACAAATGTCCAAAAAATAAAAGAGGAACCTTTAGAACTGATTAAACAAATTCCTGGTCTAAAATTAGTAGAAATGAAAAGACCCAACATGTGTTGTGGATCAGGCGGGATCTATAATTTAATCCATTATGAGGAATCAATGAAAATCTTAAACTTAAAAATGGATACAGTAAAAGAGACCCATGCCTCAACAATCATCACAACAAATCCAGGATGCTTGATTCAAATGCAAAAAGGCGTGATCGACCAAGGGCTCCAACAAAAGGTAAGAGTCGTCCATTTAGTAGAGCTATTAGCTGAGTCAACTGGAATCATGTGAACTATTCGTCACTTTACGTATTCACGTTTGAAGTAGCAGCTTTTTATTTAAAGATTAGATATTTCTTTAAGCGGAGGTTGGTATTAAGCTTTCATCATTTATAAAGACTAGAAGGTTTTATACAATGATAATAATAAAAAATATAAATTTATTAAGAAAGGAAATGGGGAGAAAATGAGATTTGTAACTTTTCAACTAGGGCAAGAAACAAAACTAGGAGTCGTTAATGAGGAAGTTACAGAAGTGATTGATTTGCAGAGAGCTCAATCAGCTAAAGAGGTTAAACTTTTACCAACCTCTATGATAGAGGCGATAACACTTGGAGATAGTTTTATTAAAGATGTAAATGAATTGTTAGAATGGGTAGAACTACAAGAAAATAGGAATTGGGTATATCAGCTAAATTCTGAAGAGGTTACATTGCTGGCTCCAATTCCTCGCCCGCCAAAGAATATATTCTGCTTAGGTAAAAACTATGCCGCCCATGCTTTGGAAATGGGCTCTGCTGATGAAATACCAAAACATCCAATGGTATTTACAAAAGCAGCCACTTCCGTTAATGGTCCTTTTGCAGATATATGGAATCATTCAGACATCACGAGTGCATTAGATTATGAAGGTGAATTAGCTGTTGTTATTGGGAAAAAGGGAAGTAAAATATCCAAGGAAGAAGCATTTGATTATGTTTTTGGTTATACAATGATCAATGACATTACAGCACGTGATTTACAAAAACGTCACAAGCAGTTCTTTTTAGGAAAAAGTTTGGATACGGCTTGTCCTATGGGACCATTTATTGCCTATAAATCTTTAATAATAGACCCTAATAATTTACATATTGAAACCCGTGTTAATGGTGAAGTTCGTCAGTCAGCTAATACCGAACAACTTATTTTTGACATCCCAACAATCATTTCAACTATCTCACAGGGAACAACTCTTGAGCCGGGAGATGTAATTGCAACCGGAACGCCAGCGGGTGTTGGAGAGGGATTCACCCCTCCACGATATTTAAAAGCTAATGATATTGTTGAAATACACGTGGAAGGTTTAGGATGGTTACGGAATAAGATTATAGAATCCAGTAATAGATTATAGAGTATAACCCCATTTTGGGGTTATTGTGTTTAACCCTGTACATTTGGATTAAGAGTATCATTTTTTTCACAAAAATAATCTTACTAAATAGATTACCATCGTAACTGTTAATGAACTAAATAAAGTACTAAGTAATACGACCTGTGCCGCATATTCAGGTTCATTGTTATATTCCTGAGCAATAATTGCACTATTTACTGCTGTGGGCATTGATGCGGATAATATCATCGCTTGAGCCATTATCCCTTCAATATGAAACAACCAAATTATGACAAATGATATAGCTGGTCCGACTAATAAGCGGAAAAAAAGACTAAAAAAGATAGTTAGATTAATATATTGTATTTTCAAATTAGCAACCTGCGCACCTAATGTTAACAATGCAATCGCTATTAAAGCATCTGATATATAGTTAACTGGAACCAACACAAAGGATGGGACCTGTATATTTAAAACATTAAATAAAATTCCTAATGCCATAGCGTAAAAGACTGGCATTTTAAAGTAACTTAAAATCGTCTTAAGATTTCTACCGTTTACTGACTGTAAAGCAAATACTCCATATGAAAAAGTAAAGATATTTTGTAGTGTTAAAACAATAACTTGTATACTCATTGCAAAAGTATCATGCCGAAATACTAAATCATTAACTGGAACCCCATAGTTTCCAGAATTATAAAAAATGACACTATTGGAAAACGCTGTTCCCAAACCTTTTTCATGATGAAAGATTTTATTTACTAGCCAAGTCAGAAAATACAAAAAAGCTATTTGAAGAACAAAAAAGAGAAATATCTGTAAAAATAAATATAGTGAGAATTCAACATTATATAGCTTAGTAAAGATAATAGATGGAACTAGATAATAAATATTAATTTTCGCTAATGTATATAAATCTAGTTGAAATTTCCGATGCAACCAAAAGCCTAAAGAAATTAATATAAAAACTGGTAAAATGATATCGACAAGAATGGTAAAAAATTCATGCATCGTTTGACCTCTTTTCTATTCAGTTGAACAGTTACCACGAAACCTCTAAGCGCCTCCAAAGAAGTTCACTTATTTCAATTCAGTTAGAATGGTTTTCTCCACCTCTTCTAAACTTTTTTCATAAAAGATTTCCCATTCAACACGTTGAGGTGCAGGAAGTAGTGAGACAGTTAAATCTATATCTACTTGTCTAAGCTGATTCTGTTTCCATTTTAAATAGCTATAATAAAGAAGACGAGTAGAGAAGATCGGGTATTCAAGCCCTTTCGATAATAGCTCAATTTGTTTTTGTTCATTTTGTTGCTGTAGTAAAGGAACTTTAGCAAAAATCCCTTCTAGTCTCAAAAAGGCTTGGTACAATGGGGATGGAACATGTAACGAATCTGTTTTAGGCTGTAAAAAATATTTAAAATAGGTTTGGCTTGCAAGATTCATATAGGCTTTATAATCTTCTACACGAAATTTCAGTCCACGCTCTAATGCTTTTGTTACGGATTGCTCGAGTGTCGTATAAAAAACATGATCTTCTATATGAGCATATAACGGTTTAATTCGTAACAATGATTTCATATAATAAAACTTCAACTGATCTTTTGCTTGATTACTATCTTCTAAGGATTTCTTCCAAAGCAGATGTATTTCTGAAGAAGTAAGTTCTTTTGTTTCATTGATTCTTTTTTCAATTTCCTGTATATTCATGCTAATCCCCTCTTTTCTTTTCTATCCTTAATTTTAACATAATATGACAAAAACTTCATTCTGATATGATATTTAGTAAAAGTTGAGGTGGGGGATTTTATCAGTCCAATATTCCTGTAAATACGGTCATTGGAGCAGACTGCAAAATTAGTTTATGCCTATGTTTTATCACCAAATATGGTAGAGTGAAAAGAAACAGGTGCATTTCCCCAATAGGAATGCACCTCTTTAAACTTTCTCTTACTTACTCCATCCCCTTATTTTTCTAGATCTAAAATTTAATTAAATCAACCTGAAAAAGTGGAGGTTTGCTTTTCTAGTTCTAATTTGCGTTGCTCTTGGAAACGTTTTGTTTCCGCTACGACAATACCAGATAAGCCTAGAAGACCAATTAAGTTTGGAACAGCCATCATTCCATTTAGCACGTCAGCAATATCCCAAACAGTTTTTAATTCAAAGGTGGTTCCAATAAAGACTGCAATGGTGAAAACTAAACGATAGAAAAATACAGATTTTGCACCAAATAGATATTCGAAACTCTTCTCACCATAATAAGCCCAACCAAGAATCGTGGAATAAGCAAATAAAATAATTCCGATGGAAACAATCCATTGACCTATATTGGGTAAGAATTGCTCAAAGGCTCTAACAGTAAGTTCAGCAGCTTGAGGGTTACTTAAATCAACCCCGGCATATAGACCACTCATAACAAGTACAATCCCTGTTATACTTGCAACAACAATCGTATCTAAGAAGGTCCCTGTCATCGATACAAGTGCCTGACGACCTGGCATATCTGTTTTTGCTGCAGCCGCAGCAATTGGTGCAGATCCCAATCCAGCCTCATTAGAGAAAACTCCTCTTGCCACTCCGTAACGAATAACAGCTCCAAGAGCACCACCTACAGCCGCTTGGCCAGTAAAAGCATTTCCGAAAATAAGGCCAAGAGCACCTGGCACCTTGTCAAGATTTAAGAAAATAATAATTAATCCTCCTAAAACATAAAAAACAGCCATGAGTGGAACGAGATAAGAGGTAACTTTACCAATACTTTTGATACCACCTAAAAGAACTAAGCCAGTAAAAATCATAAGAATAATTCCAGTAATCCAAGGAGTTAATCCTGTGCTTTCTTGAACAGCTAAAGCAACAGAGTTAGATTGAACCATATTACCAATACCAAATGCAGCAAAGGAAGCAAATAGCGCAAATAGTACACCTAACCATTTCCAGCCTAAGCCTTTCTCGATATAGTACATTGGTCCGCCAGCCATCTCACCTCTTGCATCAATTGTCCGATATTTTACTGCAAGAATGGCTTCTGCATACTTGGTTGCCATACCAAAGATCGCTGTGACCCACATCCAAAAGACAGCTCCAGGTCCACCAAAGATAACAGCTGTTGCTACACCAGCAATGTTACCTGTGCCAATCGTAGCAGCTAAAGCGGTCATTAATGCGGCAAAGTGGGAAATATCTCCCTCTGATTGATCATCTTGATTTTTAGAGAAAGCAAGTTTTAGGGCATAAGGTAATTGAGAAAATTGCATGAATTTTAAACGAAGAGAAAGAAAAATACCAGTTCCGACAAGAAGAATCAACATCGGAGGACCCCAGACAATGTCACCGAGTGTGCCAATCAAGTCTTTTAACATAACATCACCTCTCAAAATAATTTTTATAATATTTATACTTTTATATTTATTCATTCATTTTACACAAAAAATATCCTTTAGTAAATTAAATTATTCAAGAAATTTCAATGAAAAAAATACTTTTGTAAAATAAATGAGAACAATGCTTAAGAATTAAAAATAGTAAATTCGCCCTAAATTTATGTGTATGTACGAAAAATATGGTACTTATGGCCTCTTTTTTTAGTTAACATGTAGAGTGAAAATGTTTCCCCTTTCATATATAATCTAAGCAGTTATGGATAATATTGGAGAGGATGAATGTAAAGTGAGTAATGACATCATGAGTGTACAAGAGGGATTTTATGATGAGATTGTCCAAATCCTTCATGAGGAAACAGGCCAACATGTGAATGTAATGGGAGAAGGTGGAGTGATTATCTCATCTACAAGACCAGAACGTATTGGCACCATTCATGAAAGTGCAAGACAAATCATGTTAGGAATGATCAATGAAGCGTTGGTAACAGAGGAAGAAGCTGCAAAGTTAGAAGGTGTTCGTGCAGGATGCAATCTACCAATTGAATATCAAGGGAAACGGATTGGGGTCATCGGAATGACTGGTGATCCACAGATGATGAAACCGATCGTTCGCGTTGCCGTTCGTACAGTAATCTTATGGATAAAGAATAATGAACATCAAATAAAACAGCAAAAAGCTGCAGAAAATGTCTATGGCCAATTACAAAATATGGCTGCCACGATTGAAGAATTAGCTGCTAGTTCCGAAGATTTTGCTGTTACAAGCAAATCTACTTCAGCCGAAGTAATCAATGCAGGGGATCAAGTAAAAGAAGTAACCACCGCTTTGAAATTAATTAAGGATATCGCCTCGCAAAGTAAATTGATTGGCCTTAATGCGGCAATTGAAGCAGCACGAGCTGGAGAAGCAGGCAGAGGATTTACAATTGTGGCCAATGAAATACGAAAACTTGCAAGTAATAGTGAAGAATCTGTAAAACAAGTTCAAGAGATTTTAGTGCTTGTTCATCAGGCCTTTGCTAATATTCTTCAACAGGTACAGGTAAATGAAAATAAGGCAAAGGAACAATCGATTGCCCTTCAAGAACTAGCAAAATATGTTGAAGAAGTAGAGGATATGATGGAAAACTTAGTGCAAGAGTGAATAATGATAGACTCAATCGATGATTGGGTCTTTTTAATTTGTTTTTTATTCAAAAATTGGGTATGATTAATTTTATAGTTTAATCATTTAAGGGAGAAAAGAGGTAAGCTAGTTGAAAAATATTTTAAAGATGAAGGAACCTGTAAACACTTGGACCCATTTCGTTTCCTTTATTGCGGCCATTGTTGGACTAGTCTTTTTAGTCATCCTATCTAGGGATAATCTTTCAAAACTTGTCATCATGACTATTTACGGGATAAGTGTAATTTTGCTTTATGGTGCAAGTTCTTTGTATCATTGGATTAAAACAACACCTAAAAAAGAGTTGGTATTAAAAAAATTAGATCATGTAGCGATCTATATTTTAATTGCCGGATCTTACACTCCAGTCTTTTATTTCGGCTTAGAAGGGATATGGAAGTGGGCAATGCTTATTTCAGTATGGGTACTCGCTATTATCGGTATCATACTAAAAATATGGTTTATCCACCTTCCTCGTTATGTATCTACAGCTTTTTATGTTTCTTTAGGCTGGATTGCCTTAGTTCCATTATTTCAATTGATTGGCCAGCTTCCAACAGGAGCAATGGTACTTATGTTTGTTGGCGGGGTAGCTTATACGATTGGAGCTATTATTTATGCAACCAAATGGCTAGATTTTTTCCCGAATCGATTTGGATTTCATGAGATTTTCCATATCTTCGTCGTAATAGGAAGTGTCGTTCACTTTTTTATGATGTTATTTTATATTATCCCTCTATAGAATATAAAAATCTTCAAAATTAAACCCCATCTTAAAGGTGGGGTTTTTCATATACAGCATACACAGCACGAGCATACATAAAAAATAGGGTTTACTAAAGGATCGTATTTACCTGATCAATCGTATAATCAACATTTTCAATTATATTTTCGTTGAGTAGTTTCTCTAATAATTCTTCCGCGTGTTCCTTCTTATTAAATCCTTGGATAATATCTCTGCTTATCAATTTATCGCCTTTTTTATTTTTGTACACATCTTTATATACTACCCACATGATAATTCCTCCTTTTCTAAGATAATTTCTCACTTTTATTGTATATGTTTAAACATGTAAATTCAACTAACTATTTAAAATTTTAAAAAAATTGGGACTATAGCATTTTCAATATTTATATACTAAAAAACTTATTATACTTTTTTGTTGACTTTATTTAATAATTATTGCATAATAATACCAGAGGTAAGTTATGGCAAAATAATTGGATAGTTTAAGAAGTTTTGGAGAAATTAAGAGGTAGAGCAAATTCTACATACTTGTTTATTTAAAAGGAGGAATTAAAATGAAAAAACATGAATTACCTGCATTACCTTATGATTACAATGCTTTAGAACCTCATTATGATGAGCAAACTGTACGACTACACCATGATATTCACCACAAAGGATATGTAGATGGGCTAAATAAAGCATTAGAAAAATTAGCAGAAGCTCGCCAAACAGGTGACTTTGCTTTAATTAAACATTGGGAAAGAGAAGCTGCTTTTCATGGGTCAGGCCATTATTTACACAGCATTTTCTGGACGAATTTAACACCAAATGGTGGAGGGGAACCAACAGGTGCTCTTGCAGAGCAAATTCAACAAGACTTTGGTAGTTTTGAAGCATTTAAAAAGCAAATGGCTGCTGCAACGGTTGCAGTTGAAGGTTCTGGTTGGGGAATCTTGGGTTGGGATCGTACCTCAGAACAATTAGTTATCCTTCAAGCTGAAAAGCATCAAGATTTGACGATTTGGGGAGTTATTCCTGTATTAGTGATGGATGTTTGGGAACACGCATACTATTTAAAATATCAAAATAAGCGTGCAGCATTTGTTGATGCGTTGTGGAATATTATTAACTGGGCAGACATAAGCAGACGTTTTGAAGAAGCTCGCGCAAAATAATGATAGGGAAAAGGGTATATTTTAATCATATACGGTCTTTATGTATAAATGGTAAAAGCCTCGTGCGTATGCGAGGCTTTTATACTTATTTTATTGTTTTATTATCTAATAACCATTTGTCATCTACTTTTTTTACTGTATAAGTGATAGTTTTACCATTATCAGTAACGGTTAAAGTGGCTTGATCGCCCTCAACTGTAAACGTATCTTGTTCAGTTAAAGTGTGACTTGAAAGAATAAAATAGTCTTCAGGTAATTGTAAAGTAGGAACTTGTCCTAATGTTAGAACATCTTCCATTTTAACATAGTTACTTACTGCTTCGTTTGCGCCATTTTCAGTATAATATTGACTTAAAAACTTTTTTACATCATCAAGTGTTTTATATCTTGATTTAGCAACTAAATAACTTGTATCAGAACCCTCTGGTGTAAAATCTTCGAAAATAAGGGTTAATTTGTTTTCCGCTATAAGAATTGCAGATTGAACATTTGTTTTTTCCTTTTCAAGGTCTTGTGGTGTTTCAGCCGTTTGCCCAGCTTTGTTTTCTGGTTCTTCTTTTGATGCAGATGAACATCCTACTAGGGAAATAGACATAATTGTGATGAGTGATACGATCATTAAAATAAACCATTTACTTTTGTTCACTTGTAAAAGCCTCCTCATATCCCTTCGTGATTTGTTATGATTGCAAAACAATGATCTTTATAAAATTATTTTGCAACAAGTTTTATGTTACAATAAATACCAAATAGTTTCAATAATGTTATGTAAAGTTATATTAAGTTGCAAAATATAGAAAATTTTAATAATATCAGTATTTTAAAGATATAATATAGTAACGCTTTAGTTAAATAATAATAGTTATGTTAACTTTGGTTTAATAATGAATGGATTTTTTTTGTTAAATGTTCCTGATTATAGACCCAACCTATATAAGAATCGATGATTTGCATTTCTTCATTTAATAAGACAATACCGATAAAAGGATAATGGTTTTTAAAACGATAACGTAAATCAATAAATCTTACCTCATACCCAAAAGAGGTCTTCTTCCACATTGGGTATGCGTAATCTGTTAAGGATAAAAACACTTCAATTTTTTTGTCTTGTTTAGCCATGATAATACTTTGATGATCTTTGAACTTCTTTTTTTCATCTATCCATTCCAATTGGTCGTTACGGATAACCCCGATACGATAAGTTTCATCATTTTCTTCAATTACATTCCATGTCGTCCATTGGATTGTTGGAAGAATGGTAATTTTACCCGTTACCTTATAGTCTTGGCGTAGCGTAGAGATAAGGTTATGATGAAAACATAGTCTCCATACGAGATAAATGATTGTCAAAAGATAAAGAAGCGAAAAAAGAATTTTTGGATCTAACCATTCAAAACTCCAAATTAAAATACCAACAATATGACTAACAAAAATAAATGGATCAAATATATTGATTGTATTTAAGGCTATCCATTTTTGACTGAACGGTCGTAATGCCTGTGTTCCATAAGGATTAAACAGATCTAAAAAGACATGTAAAAAGACAGAGATAAAGATCCATAACCATAGATGTGAAAATGGGATCGTTGGATAAAAGATGAGGAGAAAAAATGAAATTAAAGTTGGCCAGACAAAAAAAGCCGGCAATGAGTGGGTAATCCCACGATGGTTTTTGATATAATTAGCGGTTCCACCGAGCATTCTCGTAATTCCATCAAAATCTGGGGCTTGTGATCCAATCACTGTTCCAAGAAGAATAGCTTGTGCCAAAAGTGGTTCTTGAGAAACAACTGGATCGATATGGGCCAGACCTGCTAAACTGATGCCAATAACAAAATGGGTTCCTGTATCCATGTTTTTTCTCCTCCGGATTTCTTTTCATTGTTATAATGGTACCCCACAAAAGTATTCGGAATAAGCTTCGAAGGAAGTCGTCACTTTTGTGGGCTGTGTTGTAGAATCTATTATAGACGAGAAATAGCTTTTTAATCCAGTGGATCAAAGACAACATGAAGGAGAGAGAAACTAGATTTGGTAGACAAAGATCTTTTTCAAAAGAAACTATTAGAGTGGTACCATGAAACGAAAAGGGATTTACCTTGGCGAAGGGACCAAAATCCGTATTACATATGGGTTTCAGAAATTATGCTGCAACAGACCAGAGTAGATACTGTGATCCCTTATTATCAAAACTTTATCAATCAATTTCCTACACTTGAACATCTAGCTAATGCAGAGGAAGAACAAGTATTAAAAGTATGGGAAGGGTTAGGCTATTATTCACGAGCACGTAACCTGCTAAAAGGTGTAAAGGAAGTTCAAGCAAAATATAATGGAATCGTTCCTAACCAAAAGACAGAAATCCTTCATTTGCCTGGAATTGGCCCTTACACAGCTGGTGCGATTTTAAGCATTGCTTATGGTAAAAAAGAACCAGCAGTTGATGGGAATGTGATGCGAGTTATTTCCCGTATTTTCCATTTGTTTGATGATATTACCAAGGCAAAGACAAGATTGAAAATCGAAAACCTAGTCCTTCAACTTATTCCTGAGGAGGAAGCAGGTTCATTTAACCAAGCTTTAATGGAATTGGGAGCCCTTGTTTGTACGCCAAAATCTCCACAATGTTTAATTTGTCCAATGATGGACTTATGTGAAGGAAGAAAAGAAGGGGATCATGAGGACTTACCGGTTAAGGCAACAAAAAAAGCCATTAAAGCAATTCATCGTTTAAGTCTTGTCATTGAGACCGAACAAGAAGTATTTTTAGTAAAAAGACCTGATAAAGGTTTATTAGCAAAAATGTGGGAGGTACCCTCCTTAGAAAGCCAAGACCCATTAACGAAAAATGAATGGGAAGAGATGATTGATCAGATGTATGGCTTTCATTTGAAATTAGACCAAGCTTGGATGAATGTGCAACATACTTTTACTCATCTTCATTGGAATATGATGGTCTATAGGATAGGTATTGAGCAGCTTGAGCATGATTCAAATTGGCCTAAACAGTGGGTTTTGTTCAAAAAAGCGGAGCTTCATAAGCTAAGTTTTCCTAAAGCTTATCATAATGTTATTCGAAAAATCATTGAATAAAAGGTGCTGCCCCTCAATCATATTGGTAACACATTCCTTTATAAAGGAATATTTATTGAAAATATTGTGAAACCTTCATTTCAAGAAAGTCATAGAATAGTGTAGAAATGGGGTGATAAATATGAGTCAATCCTATCCTGTTTTAGTTTCAAGAAATCCTTTTAGACGAATTGGAAATTGGTATGTAGGTTTACCCGAAGAAGAGACTGAGAAACCGCCTCTACTTTTTGTCCATGGCTTACATAGCAGTTCAAAAAAGTGGTTTGAAAATACAAATCAATCGGGCCATAATGACATGTATCAATTAGCTAAAAGGGCAGGCTATCCAACTGCTTTTGTAGACTTGAATACCGGTCAGGAAAGCATATGGGAAAATGGAAAAATTCTCAGTCAAAGGATCAAAGAAATCTATCATTTTTTTGGCAATAAAAAAATAAATATTATCGGCCATAGTAAAGGAGGAGTCGACGCCCAGACTGCCCTAATTTTTTATCAGAGCTATGAATATGTAGACCGTTTAATCACATTAGGAACTCCCCATTATGGAAGTCCTTTAGCAGATTTGGCTTTTAGCGATAAAGGGAGACATTTAGCTAAATTATTAGCCTATAACGATTTGGGAACGTATCAAATGCAGACAGGTTATATGCAGAAAATGAGAGAAAAGATAGATGTCATGGCAAAAAAAAAACCAATAGCTTATTACACCATCTATGGTGTTGATGCAACAAATCATCTTTCATCCTATTTGCATTGGAGTGGAAAATATTTAAGTCAATATGGGGCAAATGATGGAGTTGTACTTGTTAAAGATGCCGGTCTACCCTATTCAACACATATCAGTGGCCATTGGAATCATGACAATATACGGCTAGGTAAAAATATATTTCCTTTTATAGATAGAATTGTGAATACACACAAAAAAATAAACCCCATTCAGTTGGAGCAAAGAAAGCAGGAATGGATCCTTTATCCATTACTATTACATGGTGGACAATTAAGAGGAAATCAAGAAACCTTTCAATTTTATGTACCAAAGTATGAAAAAGGAATAGATATTCAAGGATTAAGTAGCTCAGCACAAGTTGAAATTGAATTAGTGATGCCCAATCAACAAAAAATAAGGATGAGAAGTGAAGGTATTCAAATGGATGATTTGTTTGATGGAGCTTATTTATATCAATTTTCATTGTCAAACCCTAAATCAGGAGCGTACCAGATTCATATCAAAGGAAATAGGCGGGAAGCCTTTTTTATCATGGTTTCTCTTGATTCCTTTCAACATGAAGCAATCCATATAAGACAGGAAAATCTATGTGATTCGGTATCAACTCTACAAATTCAATTTCAATCTCCAGATTATTGGCAAAAGGATTCGCTTATGATTCATATCAATGGAGGTCAAAACCAATTAACACCAAGGATCAACCATTCAATGATTAATGCTGAATGGCGTTTACCCAATGTTAAATCAATCGCAAACCTAAGAGTTCATCTCTCTATGAAGACCAAATACGGAGAAAAAATAGAGCGAGACTATGTGAAATCATTTGTCCATTCAAAATATAAATTGTAAAAATAACATCACCATTAAACTACTAATCACGACTAAAATTAGATTTGAATAGAACCAAGCTATAATCGCCCCAATAATACCAGCTATTAATCCATAAGTAGGATGTGAAGGGTTAGCCTCCATAATTCCAGGAAAAATTAAAGCACCTAAGACAGCATAAGGAACAAACTTTAACCAACGATTTAACCAATTAGGAAATTGAAATTGTTTAAATAACATAGGAAACATTCTTGGTAAGTAAGTAACAATGAACATGGCAAAGATTAATATCCAAGTATTCATATGATTTCCTCCTCTTGAGGTAGAAACGCACCTACCGTAGTTGCTATTAATGTGGCAATGATAATCGTCCAGCCACTTGAAAGTGAAGTAAATACCATAGAGATGATCCAGTTCATTAAACCACTAAAGATGGCAATAAAAGTGATTTGCCATGATTTTTTCATAGAGGGAACCAATAAGCCAATAAACATCACATAAAGAGCAATACCCATACCCGCTGTTAAAGAAGCTGGAATCATTTGAGAAAATAGGCTACCAATAAAAGTTCCTACTACCCAACCAACATATGCTGTGGCGGCTAATCCTAAAAAATATTTTCCTCCAATATTGAATTTCTCTTCGCTCATACTTGCAACAACAAACGTTTCATCAGTGATACCAAAGGATAACAAACTACTGATCATAGGTGTTGCCTGTAACTTTCTAGATAAAGATGTACTCATCAGAAGATGTCGCAAATTAAGAATAAACGTGGTTAAAACGATTTCAAGTATTTGAGCATGGGATTGAAGTAAATTGATTGCAATAAATTGGCTTGCTCCTGCAAATACCCAAATGGACATTCCTGTTGCTTCAAAAGGATTCAATCCTGCTTGAATTGATAAGATACCAAAAGTTAAAGCAATAGGTAAATAGCCAATGGCAATGGGCAAACCATCTTTGATTCCTAATCTCATTTCTCCCACTGTATAAACCTACCTTTCCTCATACAAGCAAAATATTGAACATATTATAGCATAAAAAAACCAGGCGATGACCTGGTTTTTTTTTAAGATTAAGAAAGTATAACTTTCTTCCATTAGTCATTTAAGGGTTTGTATATTCCATAAGCTGCGACCTTCAGAAGTGCCCTTCTCTCCGTAATCTTTATTCATAGAAGGGCACGGATGACGGAGCGCGATGGAATATACAAACCTTTTTTTACTTTTGTGGGTTAATGGTGAAGAGAGTTTGCAGGGACGATTCTTACAAAGTGTGAGTCTAAATCATTTAGTAGAAGCAAGAGTCGGCTTCCTGTTTCCTTTTGACCTGATTTAAGTAATTCTTGAATATATAGATGAAGTAATTCAGTTAAATCAGCTTTACCTTTTTCATCTAACGGAAGAATCTCTACTTTGGCTCCTTTTGCAATTCGACGTTTTATCGCATCAATATCGAGCCCAAATTCTGGCACAAGTCGTTGGTAGATTGTTCCGCCCGTCATTCCTGAACAGATCCAGGGACCCGGATCTCCTAATACCAATGCCCGGCCATTTGTCATATATTCAAAGGCGAAGCCTTTAATATTTGCTCTCTCTCCAATTCCTCCAAGATGATCCTGAAGGGGAGAAGTAATCTCTCCACCAATAATCATATCTGCACCTGATAAACGAATTCCTGCCCTGGAATCAGCATTTCCTTGAATCATAAACAATCCTTTTTGCGCACCATAGCAGAATCCTTTACCTACAGAACCATTGAGATAGACGCCATCTTTATTTGGTGTCTTCATAATACTCACTTTTCCACCATAGGCTGTCTTTCCTAACCCATCCTGCCCTCCACCTTGCAATTCGATTTTTATGCCATCGGCAAGATAGGCAGCTAATCCATTACCAGGAATAGAACCTTTTTTCAAAGTGAGTTGAACGGGTGGATGAGAACGATAGCTCCCATCTAGATAAGATCGAACCCGATTACCGGATAGATTAGTACCCAGCATCCGGTTTGTGCTATTCACGATCGTATCTACATATACATTGGCCTCAAAAGATGATTGAACATTTATTTCTTCTGCACCAACTGCTAGTGAAAGTGGTTGTGCTGCTTGTTTTATTTTGACCACTTGCTTATGAACCGTTGCCGGAACAAGTAATGGTTTTAAATCTAGCAGATCTAAATATTTCGTCTGGAACAATAAATCAGACCTTCCTACTAAATCTTGTAATGATTTACTTCCAAGTTGACCCGTTAATTCTTTAACCTCTTCTCCGATTGCAGTAAATAAACGTTTTAAATTTTCTACAGATTGTTCAAATTGTCTAGGTACAAAACGTTTCAATCCTCTTTGATTTGCTTCTTCGATGTTTTCTATTTGTGTCGCGATGCCTACATGACAAGTATCTAAATGACATCCTCTACAACTCGTACAGCCAATTGCAATCATGGCCAAAGTACCAAACCCAATGCGATTTGCTCCTAGAAGAACGAGCTTTACCACATCTTTACCACTGCGGACGCCCCCATCAGCCCATATCTCTACATTAGATCTTAATCCTGAATCGATTAGGGAAAGATGAGCTTCTTTCACGCCTATTTCAATTGGTAAACCAACATGCTGGATTGCATGCACACGTGCAGCGCCTGTTCCCCCGTCATATCCACTTAAAGAAATAACATCTGCACCAGCTTTTGCTATTCCTACAGCAATCGTCCCGATATTAGGAACAACAGGGACTTTGACAATAATTTTTGCTAAACGATTTCCTGTTTTTAATTCCGATATGATTTGAGCTAAATCTTCAATAGAATAGATATCATGATTGTTAGAAGGAGAAATCAAATCAGCGTAAGGAGTCGCATTTCTAGCGGCAGCTACCTTGTGAGAAACTTTACTCCCCGGTAAATGGCCCCCTTCACCAGGCTTTGCTCCTTGCCCAATTTTTATTTCAATCCAATGGGAGGAGTTGATCAATTCAATGTTGACCCCAAAACGTCCTGATGCGATCTGCATCCCTCGGTGTTCTGGGTACATACCTAACATATCCTTAATTTCGCCGCCTTCACCGTTTAAGCTCATCATATTGAGTTGATAAGCAGCTTCAGCATAGGCTCGGAAAGCAATTTCGTTTTGAGAGCCAAAGGACATAGAGCTAATGACAAAAGGATAATCGTGTTGCCCTATACCAATATGGACTTCGTCAGTTGGAATTGGCTCGAACCCATCCTTAAAATCAAGGATATGACGAAGTGCAATCGGGTTTTCAGATTCTTGATCACGAAGTTTTTCTTGGTAAATCAGATATGAGTCAGCTCCAGATGCCACCTGACTAATCGCCTTCCAAATCCGAGTGGTTAAACGGTAATTTCGTAATGGTTGAGTTTGATGATTAAAATCATCAGCTCGTTTTTTAGCATCCTCTTCTAAATGAGAAAAAGAATAGCCAGCTTTTTTATTTCCATAGAAATTAGGGATATTTAAAATGTCTGCAATTTCTTGATGGAATCCGATTGATGAAAATAATCGTTGATAGCCTCTAAGCTCATGAATCCCCAAGGTGGAGATCACCTTTTCGATTCCTTTATTGAGTGCATCAAAAAGGTTTTTGATTGAATCTTCTTTTTGCTTTTGTGAAACAGTAGCAAATAATAGGTAAGGAGAGATGGCATCAGCTCCCAAACCAATTGCAGTGACAATGTCATGCAAATGACGAATTGCCCCGGAACGAAGAATAATGCTTACCTTTCTCCTAAGGTTTTCCCCTTCCATGTATTCATTCTTTAAAGCCATATCGATAGAGGCAATCGCTAAGTGGGGATCTAGCCATAATTGTTTAAAACCATTGAAGAGCTCTTGGTCATCTAAAATAATCACCCTAGCCCCGTTTTTCACAGCATGTATAGCATCCTGATTTAGTTGTTCTAATCGTTCTTTTATCGATTGATCAGGATTGAAGGTTAACGAAAGGATCGCAACGAACTCTTTTGCTTCTTGCATAAAATAGGCAATGGTTTGCTCTAAAGACGTTGTTCCAAGGTCTGAAACGATATTTTGCGCTATTTCTCCTTCTAAAAGAATCGGTGTTTTAATCTCAAAGGAAATATCTCCTACTTCATGGGGACTAAAAGTTTCTCTTCCCCCTAAAATCATTCTGGTAGAGAAATGTTCAATTTCTCGTTCACGATCGATGGCAGGATTGGTAACTACAGCAACTGTTTCTTTTAAAAAGTCTGCTAGATTGACGCGTTCTTTCGATAAAATAGCTAAGGGGCCATCATATCCAAGAGATCGAATCGGTTCTTTACCAGTAGTGGCCATTTGTTCAGCCAAATCAATATGTTCCTTTTCCCAACCAAAACCAGCGTAGACAGAATTGGGGATTTCTTTAAATTCAGGATAAAATGAACTGGTTTTAGGAAAGTGGGGTGGATTTAACTTTTTTTGGTAATCTTTAATAGGATAACGAGTGTATACTTCTTTTAAAACCAATTGCTGTATTTGTTGATGGTCTAATCGTATAATCGGCTGATTTTCTTGAAGAAGAATCCCAACCTTTTCTCCAGGTGCAAAAGACTTAGGTTCACTAATCATTTGCTTTGATGTAACGATCCCTTGTTCTGAAGAAAAATAAAGGGTATCTTCTGTTTCCACTTGCCAGAGTGGACGAAGTCCAAGCGCATCTACGCTAAAGACGCATTGATTTTCATATCTAGAAACAATACCTGCTGGTCCCTGGGAAAAGGGTCCCCATAAATGTCTTAAAAAAGCATATAAATCTTTTAGGTTGGTATCAATTCTCCAAATCTCATTGTAAATAGGAGGGAAAACAAGTTCCATTACAGTGAATAAAGAGAATTGATGACGGACCATTAAGCCTTCAATCAGACGATTTAAATCTTGTGAATCGCTACCTTCATGTACAAGTGGAATATTTAACATCGTCGCTTCATCTCTTAAGCGTTGAATTGTATTAATTTCACCATTGTGTCCAAGTAAAGAGAAGGGTTGTACGCGAAAAAAGTGGGACAAGGTGTTGGTGGAGTAGCGATTATGGCCAATCGAAACTCGGGTTTCAAATAATGGGCTATTTAGATCAAAAAAATAGTGATTTAATACTTTTGCAGTGCCCATCACTTTATATACAACAGAGTGGTTACTTAATGATGCTACATGGACTTTTCGATCTTTTTCAATCTCGATTAACAGAGAAAATAACTGATTTTGTATTTCCTCTACTGGAACATTTGATATACAGGCGATCTGCCAAAAGAGAGGTTCACGTTGTTTTCCGTTAGGGCCTAATTGACTATTGTCAACCTGCTTTTCTTCCTCTAATAAGATTTCAATTTGATATTCTGCAAATTGTTTTCTAATTTTTTCTTGAATAGTTGAATAGGAATCAGCCGTGGAATCAATAAAAATATGGCCGACTACAAATTTAGGCTCATAAGCTAGCTGGGGTGATAATTGTTTAGAAGATAATTTCTCAGCCCAAAGTTTTCTTGGTATATCTGTTAGTAAACCGGTTCCATCTCCTTCTCCATTAATAAATCCGGAACGGTGTTCTAGTTTATTTAAAACATCAATTGTTTTATGAAGATTATCGTTCGTGGGAAGACCATTCTTCTCGATGACTGCAACAATGCCACAACTATCATGTTCATCGATCCATTTCATCTTATCGGTCAAACTGACCATACACCTCCTATTTATATTTTAAAATGTCATATTTGAACGTTCAAATATAATATTATTCTAAAAATTTATTAAATCATATCATGTATTTTATGAGTATACAATAGGATTTGTGATTATTTATTCGTATGTAAGCGCTTTTATTCAATTGTAAGCGTTTAAAATCTATTCGATAAACTTTGGTATCGCTAAATATAAATGAGACGGCTTTTTTAAAACAGCCATCTCATTTATGCAAAAATTATACATGTTAACTTGCCTTAAGAAAGAGCTTCTATAGTTTTGAAAAAACACGGTCAATTGCTGTCAACGTATCCTCAATCTCTTTTTTGGTATGGGAAATCGTTAAGAACCACGCTTCATATTTTGAAGGGGCAATTAAAATTCCTTCTTTTAATAAAAGCTTAAAGAACCTTGCGAATTTTTCTGTATCAGTTTGTTGAGTTCCTCTATAATCTACAACTGGATGGGAACCAAAGAAAACTGTAAATCCGCCACCTAAACGATTAATGGTGATTTCGTGTCCATATTTTTCTGCTAAATGGGTGATCCCTTCCTTTAATTGTTTACCCAGCAGATCCATTTGTTCATACAGACTTTGATCAGAAAGGACTTCAAGCGTAGCGATTCCTGCTCGTATCGATGCAGGGTTTCCAGCCATTGTTCCTGCTTGATAGGCAGGACCTAAAGGAGCTACTTGTTCCATAATCTCCTTTTTACCACCATACGCGCCAATTGGTAAACCACCACCAATAATTTTTCCAAGTGCTGTCATGTCCGGAATCACATTTAAGAGATTTTGTGCCCCGCCATAGATAAAGCGAAAGGCAGTAATAACTTCATCATAAATGACTAATGCGCCATATTGGTGGGTAAGTTCATTCACTGATTCTAGAAAACCTGGCTTTGGCATGACAATACCAAAATTCCCTACAATCGGCTCAACCAAGACTGCAGCGATTTCTTCTCCCCATCTTTCCAATGCTTCTTTTAATGGCTCTAGCTGGTTAAAGGGAACTGTAATCACATCACTAGCGATGCTTTGTGGAATTCCTGCACTATCTGGAATACCAAGTGTGGCAGGACCTGACCCTGCGGCGACAAGGACTAAATCAGAATGTCCATGATAACATCCTTCAAATTTTAAGATTTTTGTCCTTCCTGTATAAGCTCTGGCTACTCGAATGGTGGTCATCACTGCTTCTGTACCAGAGTTAACAAATCGAATTTTTTCCATAGAAGGTATGGCTTCGCGAATCATTTTCGCAAACTTAACCTCCCAAGGAGTTGAAGTGCCGTATAGGGTACCCTCAGTTGCTGCAGCTGTAATGGCTTCTACTAACTTGGGGTGGCCATGTCCTAATATTAAGGGGCCATAAGCTGCCAAATAATCAATATACCGCTTTCCATCAACATCCCACATATAAGGGCCTTTTGCTTTTTCAAAAAATGTTGGTGTGCCACCACCTACCGCTTTGTAAGAGCGAGAAGGGCTATTCACTCCACCTACAATCACTTCTAGTGCCTGCTCGTATAAGCTTTCGGAATTTACTCTAGTCATTTCTTTCCCCCTATTACGATTTCTATTTATATCCATTTTCTCCATATTAACATTTTAGCATAGAAAATACTTGTGAATGGAAGTGTCAGAAAAAAACTTTGCTTCAAATCTTCTTGAAAAAATTTGATATGATAAAAAAAACGTTTTCATAAATAGATAAGATTCAAATGATAGGGTAACGGCATAAAAAAGAAATACAAAGGAAGAGTAAAGGAAAAAAAGAAAATAGAAGGGTGAACAGTAAGGAGGCAAAACAGATGGAAGGCGAATATCGAATTCAGAGAGATTCATTAGGAGAAGTAAAAGTCCCAAAAGATGCTTATTATGGAGCGCAAACCCAAAGAGCAGTTGAGAATTTTCCGATTAGCGGACTACATTTACCTAGAAGATTTATCCGGGCTCAAGGTATTATTAAATATTCAGCAGCATATGCCAATGCCAAAGTTGGGGCTTTGGAACAAAAGAAGGCAGAAGCAATTATGCTGGCTGCACAAGAAGTGATCGATGGGAAATGGGATCATCAATTTATTGTAGATGTTTACCAAGCTGGTGCAGGAACCTCACAAAATATGAATGCTAACGAAGTGATAGCCAATAGGGCAATTGAATTGCTTGGCGGGGAAAAAGGGGATACATCAATCATTCATCCCAATGACCATGTTAATATGGCCCAATCGACAAATGATACAATTCACGTAGCGATCAACATTTCAGCAGCAGAAGGAGTACAACATGATCTACTACCCATTCTCGATGAGATTATTGAAACCTTAAATCAAAAAGGAAAAGATTTTTACTCTATCATCAAATCAGGGCGAACTCATTTACAGGACGCTGTTCCAATGAGATTAGGTCAAGAATTTTATGGTTATCAAATGACGTTAGTTGAAGCAAAGAAAACCATTGTGGAGAGTTCAGATTTACTTTATCAGATCGGTTTAGGAGGAAATGCAGTAGGTACTGGAATTAATGCTCATCCTAACTATGCCGAGTTAGCAATTGACCAGGTAGCAAAGTTAACAGGTTTACCTTTTAGAACACCTGAAGATCGCTTCATGTTTATGCAAAATACGCAGGGTGCAATCAAATTAAGTGGGGCGTTAAAGAATTTAGCTGTTCATTTAATCAAAATTGCAAGTGATCTTCGCCTCCTTAGCTCTGGTCCAAGAACAGGATTGGCTGAAATCACACTCCCAGCAGTGCAACCAGGTTCATCGATCATGCCCGGAAAAGTAAATCCTGTAATGGCTGAGATGATGAATATGATCGGAAGCCAAGTGATCGGCAATGATGCAACCATTACCTCTGCTGGTCAAGCGTCTCAATTGGAATTAAACGTGATGATGCCTGTGATTGCTTATAATCTATTACATTCCATTCAAATTCTGAGCAACGGAATCAAAGCCTTTAATGATCGTTCGGTAAAAGGAATTCAAGCGAATCCCAAACGCTGTGCTGAACTAATGGAACAAAGTTTAGCTTTAGCCACTGCCCTTAATCCGGCGATAGGTTATGATAAAGCAGCAGAAGTAGCCAAAAAAGCTTATGCAACTAGTAAAACAGTAAGAGAAGTTGTAAAGGATGAAGGGATTCTAACAGATGAGCAAATTGCTCAATATTTAGATGTTAACAAAATGGTATAGAAAAACAAACCCACAAAAGTAATCGGAATACGCTTCGAAGGAAGATGTCACTTTTGTGGGTTTTGTTGTGTTTGTATAAGCAGAGTGAAAATAGCGAAATCTATTATAGATAAAGAAAAAGGGGGAATAGATAGATGGAATGGCTTAGACTTGCTGGCCTTAGTATCACTATGATTGCCATTGGCTTTTTTGTATTGAAAGTTGTATTCAAAAGAAGTTTCAGTGAGATGCCCACTTTTCAAATTTTTTTACTGATTATGCTTACCCATATCCTATCTGAACCAATTCGTACAGATCATTTTGCAGAGCTGATTATTCCAGCAGGAATTATTACTGCAACAGCTGCAATCTATTCCTATCTCTTACGGTCAAATAAATGGGGCAGGAAATTAAAGGCAGAGCCCATTGTTCTTGTAAGACATGGGAATATTGATGAACAAGGTTTAAATAAGGCAAAAATCACGTTAACGGAAATGTTAGCAGAACTTCGTTACAAAGGATTTAGTCATGTAAAAGATGTGGAATTTGCTATTTTGGAAGAGACGGGGAAAATGAGTGTCATTCCTAATTCATCCAAAAGGCCATTAACACCTAATGATATTTCCTATGTGCCCGGATATGAGGGTTTGCCTGTGCCATTAATCATCGACGGTGTCATCCAATATGATAATTTGGCTAAAATAAACCTATCACCGGAACAACTTTTTACAAGATTATCTTTGCAAGGATATAGCGAAGAAATGATTAAAACGATTTCTCTAGCTGTGTTAGATGAAAAGAACAATCTAATCATTGATCAGAATGATGATACAAACCAAGGAAACATACCACAAGACCAACAACGAATGTTCACCCATATTTATGAGGATACGATGCAGGTGCAAAAAAAAGAGCCAGAAGATCAAGATTTAGGGATCGTAGATGACTATATTAAACCGCAGTGAGAAGGAGTCGTTTTAAAATGGATGAATCGATTGTAACAATTGTTCGGTCAGTCATCGCATTTACCACCCTATTGATATTTACCAGACTATTAGGTAAGCAACAAGTGGGTCAACTTACCGCATTTGAATATGTGGCGGGAATTACCATAGGATCAGCGGCTTCATCCCTAAGTATAGACCTCTCAATAAAACCATTACCACAATGGCTTGGACTTGCCACTTGGGTTGTTTTAGTTTGGTTATTACAGCGTTTAGCGATTAAACACCGATGGATGGCCAAAGTGGTAGATGACCAACCTACTATTCTTATTCAGCATGGTAAAATTTTAGAACAAAATCTCAAAAATTTAAGGTATCGTTACGATGAACTGTTATCGCAGTTACGAGATAGAGATATTTTTGATATTACACAGGTAGAATTTGCTTTATTAGAACCTGACGGTAAATTGACAGTGCTTAAAAAGGCTGAATATGAACCTGTGACTAGAAAGGATTTACAAATCATTGTTCCTCCAAATCAGCTTATGACAGAAGTTATTTTAGACGGGAAAATCATTGAACAAAATCTTCAGAACAGAAAAAAAACGAGAGAATGGTTACAACAACAGTTGCAAGCACAAGGAATTGATGATTTTTCACAAGTGAGTTTTGCTGTAATCTTACCAAATGAACAATTATATATAGACAAATTTCCCGATGCTATCCAATCAATGGAAATCGGGGATTTTAAGGGGCCATATTAAAACATATTAGGAGGTCTCAAATGAAAAAATGGGTTATTTTTGTAGTTGTATCTCTGATACTTCTAATCTTTGTTGCAATGATGGGTAGTGGAGTTTTTTTAAAGAAGTCATTAACCAAACAAGACGATGTAATAGGGCAAATCAACAAAGTTGAAAAATTGGTAGATGAAGGTAAATGGAAAGAAGCTGATCAAGAATTAAAACAAGGGTTTAAAGCCTGGGAAAAAGTAAAAAACAGAATTCAATTTAGTGTAGAGCGAGATTTCTTAGAGGAAGTGGAAAACGAAATGGCGACAATGAAGGGGGCTATAAAGGCAAAAGATCAAAAAACGCTGATCACCACGATTGAACGATTAAAAATAATCTGGGATGATCTAGGGAAATAGGATGCCTCACCTTAATAATTGATTTTAAAAAAAGACATTGTTACAATGACTATAGGTGAAAGGAGTAGATGATTTTGGCAAAAGCAGAGGAAATATTAACAATTGGAGAAAAGGCTCCAGATTTTACTCTACCAGCTAGTAATGGAGAAGAAGTAAGTCTTAAAGACTTTAAGGGGAAATTTATTGTTCTATATTTTTATCCAAAAGATAATACACCAGGTTGTACAACAGAAGCCTGTGATTTTAGAGACAGTCATGACGAATTTAGCAATTTGAATGTGGTCATATTAGGTGTTAGTCCAGATCCACTAAAATCACATGCTAAATTTATTGAAAAATATCAATTACCTTTCTTATTACTTTCAGATGAAGATCATCAAGTTGCAGAAAAATATGGAGCATGGGTATTAAAGAAAAATTATGGACGTGAATATATGGGAATCGATCGCTCCACTTTTATCATTGATAAAGAAGGGAATTTATTAAAAGCATTTAGAAAAGTAAAAGTGAAAGGGCATGTTGAAGCTGCACTTGAATTTATCAAGTCCTTACAATCATAATAGAATGCTATAAAGTCATCCTTAGGGGTGACTTTTTTTGCGTTTTCTACCTCAAAAATAGACTTTGAAAGACAGGAAAAATCAATGTTCAACTAGAAATATATAATTATGTATACTATTTGAATAAGAGGTGGGGGAGAATGAAAATCGTATCGTCAGCGAAAATGAGTGAAAAACACCAACTAAATTTAAAAACAAAGTACCCAATGGTACAATTCTTCTTTTTCGATGATATAGCGGGGGCGGAGGAAGAGTTAAAAACAGCAGACGTTTTGATTACATATGGTGAGGACTTGACAGCTGAAGTCATAGAACAAAGTAAAGATTTAAAGTGGATCCAAGTGATTAGTGCAGGTATAAACAAAATGCCATTTGCTAAGTTAATGGAAAAGAACATTTTAGTTACAAATGCCAAAGGCATCCATTATAAACCAATGTCAGAGTATACCATGGGTGTTATTTTGCAGTTAGCTAGAAAGACAAATGAGATTTATAAAAACCAACTAGCTCATCATTGGAATCGTACCATTCGCGTAGCTGAAGTAAACGGAACTACTTTAGGTGTGGTTGGTTTAGGATCAATTGGTCAGGGAATCGTGGAAAAGGCTAAGGCATTTGATATGCGTGTAATTGGAATGAATACCGATGGAAGACCTGTTGACCATGTCGAAAAAGTATATAGACCATCACAATTAAAAGAATTATTGGCTGAAAGTGATTATGTTGTCGTTATTGTTCCTTTAACAGACAAAACTTATCATCTCATCGGTAAAGAAGAATTGCAAGCGATGAAAAATACCGCATACTTAATTAATATTGCTCGTGGTGAAGTAGTGGAAGAGGAAGCTTTAGTAGATGCACTTAAAAGTAATCAGATTGCCGGGGCTGTCTTAGATGTTTTTTCTGAAGAACCTTTGCCATCTGAACATCCTTTTTGGTCACTAGAAAATTGTATCATTACACCTCATTTATCTGGCAGATCTCCTAAATATATGGAAAGAGCGTTAGAGATCTTCGTGTATAATTTAGATCAATATTTAGACAAAAAAATAGATCAAATGCTAAATAGGGTTGAATTAAGTAAGGGATACTAGGCTCTATGAATATGAAAAAGAGGTGGTCTTTGTGGCTAAAATCTATACGAAAACTGGAGATCAGGGATATACATCTTTAACAGGCGGGAAAAGGGTGAAAAAAAACGAATCGATGGTAGAAGCTTATGGCACAGTAGATGAGGCCAACTCCATGATTGGATTAGTATTAGCTAAAATCGACCAGAATAATGAATTGGAATTGTTAAAAAATATGCTATTAAACGTTCAACACGACCTTTTCCATGTGGGTGCCGAACTCTCAACACCGGCTGGTGAAAAAGTATATTGGCCATTAAATACTAAACAAATTGAAAGGCTCGAACAATATATTGACAAGTTAGATCAAGAACTCCCTCCATTACAACAATTTATTTTACCTGGTGGAAGTGAAGCAGGGGCGACACTTCATTTGGCGAGAACCATGATCAGAAGAGCGGAGAGAAATGCCATCTCTATACCACAGATAAAAAAAGAAGCTCTTGCTTATTTAAATCGATGTTCAGATTTTCTATTTGTTGCTGCCCGCTGGATAAATATGAAATCAGGAAAGAAGGAAAATCATTTTACTCCAATTCAGTACTAGTATTTTCTTAGTTCCCTCCATTTTCCACCTAAAATTAGGAATGGTCTTTTGGTTAGAGGTAATACTAACTCTTGTAAAAGGAAAGGAGGGAAAAGATTATGCCAAAACAACAAAAACAACAAAAATCTGCTCAACAAAGTGCATTACAAAATGCAGCTCAACAAAGTGTAGCTCAAAACGCTCAACAAGAAGCTCCAGCACAATCCTTTACTCAAAATACTTACAATAAGGATGACCAAGGAACAAAATAATTAGAACTAAAGAACATATAAGAAGAGTGCAGGAAATCCTGTGCTCTTTTATTTTTTAATAAAGAAAGTAACATTAGCATCTTTACAATATAACAATTACATTTTATGATAAAAAAAACATATTCAGTCATAAAGGCTGAATATTTTTCATTATTTAGACGTTTTTAAATGACAAAAATTCTTAAATGACATGATATACTTTTTAATAGAAATAGGTGGATTATGAAAAATTTAAAAGATGTTGAATTGCCAAACCGTGTACCGACCGAAAAAATTTTAGAAACCTTAGCGAATTTATATCCAGAAGCCAAATGTGAATTATTGTTTAGCAATCCTTTTGAACTGCTAATTGCCACAATGCTATCAGCTCAGGCAACAGATAAGAAAGTAAACCAAATTACACCACATTTATTTAAAAAATATAAAAAACCTGAGGATTTTCTTCATTTAACACAAAAACAATTAGAGGAAGACATCAAAGAAATCGGTTTATATAAAACGAAGGCAAAAAATATACTTGAGACTTGTCGGATTCTATTTGAAAAATATAATGGGGAGGTGCCAAAAGATCGGGAAATCTTAGAATCTCTTCCAGGAGTAGGGAGGAAGACGGCAAATGTTGTTTTAAGCAATGCTTTTGGTATTCCCGCAATTGCGGTGGATACCCATGTGTTTAGAGTGTCTAATCGGATTGGCTTAGCTCAAAGTGATAAAGTTTTAGAGACAGAACAACAGCTAATGAAACGCATACCCAAAAAATTATGGTCCGATGCTCATCATTGGTTAATATGGCATGGAAGAAGAGTATGTACAGCGAGGAATCCTAAATGCAATTTTTGTCTAGTTCTTCCCTATTGTAAATATGGTAAACAAAATACAAATAGATAATAAATTAAATTACTTTTTTAAAATTTATTCGAATTTCATGTGATAAATTTCACAAAAAATTCAATTTTAATGAGAGGAGAATGATGATGCCAAATACAAGCCTAAAAAAAGCCCTAGATCATTTAAAAAGTCAAGGAATTCGTATGACACCGCAAAGACATGCAATACTATCCTATTTATGTCAAACAATGTCACATCCAACTGCTGATGAAATTTACAAAACCTTAGAAAAGAAATTTCCTAATATGAGTGTTGCTACAGTCTATAATAACTTGCGGGTATTTAAAGAGTCAGGGTTGATTAGGGAACTTCCTTTTGGAGATGACTCTAGTCGTTTTGAAGCAAATGTGTCAGAACATTATCACATTATTTGTAAAAATTGCGGACATATCGAAGATTTTACTTATCCTTGTATTACTGATATTGAAGAAATTGCAGCAAAAGCAACAGGATTTAAAATCGATTCACATTGCGTTGAGTTACATGGTTTGTGCGTTGAATGCCAAAAATAAAAAACATCCTTTGGGATGTTTTTGGCATTTTCTATCCCACGTTTTTAAAATCACTGTTATGATAGGAGAAGGGATAGGAGGTAACGAATGGATAAGGTATTGATTCAGACGAATAAAAAGGCACCTAATTTATTTGTTAGAAGTTTAAAGATAACAGCAGTTCTTATCTTTTTAATTAGTTCATTAGCCTTTGTTTATTTTATACCCAGCTTTGAAAAAGCAGAATTAAACCAAAGTGGCAAAATACAAATTTATTATATGGGTAATCTAATGGATGGACAGGCTCTTTATAAGGATAACCAACTTTATTTACCCATTCGTTTTATTCAAGAACAGATTGATCCAACCCTTCAATGGGATCAAAAAGAGAAAATAGCAATCGTTACTACAAATAAAAATGTTTTTCATTTTCCTCTAGGCAAAAAAGAAGGTTTGCTAAACCTAGATCCTTATAACTTTACTTATCCACTAATTGAGGAAAATGGAGAGATTTATCTACCAATTGACCCCATTCAACAATATTATGATTTACAAATTGTTCAATTAGATCACTCTATAATTAATATTCACGATTTAAAGAAACCTATTCAACAAGCTATAGTTTTAGAAACAACGAAACTTCGTAAAGAGCCCACCTTAAGATCTCCTTGGATTTCAGAAATTGAACAAGGGGAAGAGATTAATATTATAAAAGAAGAACAGGGTTCGTACTGGATAGAAACAAAAAATGGACTTATGGGGTATGTAGATAAAAGATTCGTTCAGTTAACATCGATCTTAACAAATGAAATAAAAAAAGAAATATACCAACCATGGAATCCGATTGGAAGTCCTATTTTATTAACATGGGAGTATGCAAGCAATAAGACGGTTAATCCAGAATCTATAGGTAATTTGTCTGGGTTACAAGTTGTATCGCCAACATGGTTTCATTTGCAAAAAGATGGTCTAGTAAAAAACGTAGCAGATAAAAAATATGTAGAATGGGCGCATAAAAAAGGCTATCAGGTCTGGGGATTATTTTCAAACAGCTTTGACGCTAAATTAACGAATAGTATGCTAAATGACCCGAAGTTAAGAATAAAAGTAATCAAACAGTTATTAAGTTATGTGGAATTATATCAATTAGATGGAATTAATGTAGATTTTGAAAATGTTTATTTAAAGGACAAAGAGGAGCTTGTTCAATTCTTAAGAGAATTAACCCCTTTATTGCACGAAAAAGGAAGAACAGTATCTATAGATGTTACAGTTAAATCATTAAGCGAAAACTGGTCTATGTTTTATGATCGGAAAAAGATTGGGGAAATTGTAGACTATGTAATGTTGATGGCATATGACGAACATTGGGCAACAAGTCCAAAAGCTGGTTCTGTGGCTTCGATTCCTTGGGTAGAGAAAGGAATTAAGGGTATTCTTGAAGAGGTACCAAATGATAAATTGATTTTAGGTGTGCCTTTTTATACACGATTATGGAAAGAAGAGATTGATGAAACAGGAAATAAAAAAGTAACATCAAAGACTTTTACAATGGAACAAACAAAAGAATGGATTAAAAAAAATAATGTGGAAATTCAATACGATTCTGGATCAGGTCAGCATTATGTTGAAAAAAAGGAAGGCTCTATCACTTATAAGATTTGGTTGGAAGATCATTTCTCTATGCAAAAACGTGTTGAACTAATGAAAAAGTATAGATTGGCTGGAATAGCTGCCTGGAGAAGGGGATTTGAGGAAAAGGAGTTTTGGCCAGTTTTTTCAAATTTTATTAAAAAGCCATCTTAATATAAAATAAGTTTGTATACTGCTTATGGAATATACAAACTCAAATGATAAGGGGAAGAAAAGTTATACTTTTCTTTATTTAAAAAAAGGCCTCTCATAAAGAGAGGCAAAGAAATATATAAATTTCAGGAAGAGTAAAAGAAATGTACTTTTTTATTATAAAGTATTTTTTAACTATGTCAATAGTGTTTACTTCGAAAAAGTTTTTTGAAACCAATTGACAAGAAAACCATGTCCATGATAAATTATAAAAGCTGTTAAGTGATTTAAAAGATTAAAAATAAATTGTAATCTAAATCACACAAGGTAATTATAAAAAAGTATTGACACAAAATAATGATTCATATTAAGATAATTTTCGTCGCTTTTAACAAGCTTAATACTTGAGATAAGTGATGAAAAAGTTTTTAAAATGAATGATTGACAAATGAGCATCTTTTATGGTAAACTAATTTTTGTCGCTAAAATTGCTCTTTGAAAACTGAACAGTGTAAAAGCCAAGCGTACCACAGAAATGTGGACCTAATCAATTTATTAGAGTTAAGGATAACTTTTTATGCCCTTGTGATGATGCTTCTGTAGCTGAATCACAG